>JBDRFW010000164.1:0-3395 GCA_043818415.1 Chloroflexota bacterium
AGCCGATGAGTCCTGAAAATCCGCCCGGTGCCGCTTACCTCGGCGAGGGGAAAACGGGGTTCCGCGTCTGGGCCCCAGTCTCGGGAGCGGTGTCCGTGCACATCATAGAACCCCGGGAGCGGACGCTGCCGCTGGAGAAAAGCGAAAACGGCTACTTCACCGGCGTGATTGACGACGTGCCGCCGGGGAGCCTGTACCGGTATGTCCTGGACGGGAAGCAGGAGTTCCCCGACCCCGCCTCGTGCTCCCAGCCGCAGGGGGTCCACGGCCCATCGCAGGTGATGACCCCGGACTTCCCCTGGGAAGACGCCGGCTGGCCCGGGATTGAACTGCACGACTACATCATCTACGAGCTGCACGTGGGAACCTTCACCCCGGAAGGCACCTTCGATGCCGTTATCGGCCACCTTGACGAGCTCAAGGCGCTGAGTATTACCGCCGTGGAGCTGATGCCGGTCAACCAGTTCCCGGGGGGTCGCAACTGGGGCTATGACGGCGTTTTCCTCTACGCGGCGCAGGACTCCTACGGCGGTCCGGACGGTCTCCGCCGGTTGGTTGATGCCTGCCATAAAGCGGGGCTGGCCGTCGTGCTGGACGTGGTCTATAACCACCTCGGCCCGGAGGGGAACTGCCTGGGCAGTTACGGGCCGTATTTCACCGACCGCTACCACACACCCTGGGGGGCTGCCCTGAACTTCGACGGGGCGGACAGCGACGAGGTGCGCCGCTTCTTCATCGAGAATGCCCTCTACTGGGTGACCGATTGTCATATCGACGGCCTGCGGCTCGACGCGCTGCACGCCATACTGGATATCTCGTCGTACACGTTTATCGAAGAGCTGGCCGCCGCCGTGCACCGGAGGGCGGAGAAGCTCAAGCGCAATATCTATCTATTCGGGGAAAGCTCCGCCAACAACGCCCGCCTGATAAAGTCGGTGGAAGAGGGCGGCTACGGGCTGGACGCCCAGTGGAACGACGATTTTCACCACGCCGTGCATACGCTCTTGACCGGGGAGGCCACCGGCTATTACCAGGACTACGGCGAGATACGCCACCTGGTCAAAGCGTTCCGGGAGGGGTTCGCCTATTCCGGCGAGTACTCGCCCTACCGCCGCCACCGTCACGGAACGTCGTCGCGGGATATACCGGCGCAGCGTTTCGTGGTCTTCAGCCAGAACCACGACCAGGTCGGCAACCGGGCGCGCAGTGAGCGCCTCGGCCAGCTCGTCTCCTTCGAGGCTTTAAAGCTGGCGGCCGGCCTTGTCTTTCTCTCGCCCTACCTGCCTCTCATTTTCATGGGGGAGGAGTATGGGGAGACGGCGCCCTTTCCTTATTTCATCAGCCACTCCGACCCCGCTCTCATCGAGGCGGTGCGGAAGGGTCGGCGGGCGGAGTTCACTGCCTTTAAGTGGCAGGGCGAAATCCTTGACCCCCAGGACGAGGCTACCTTCCGGCAGGCGAAGCTGGACCGGGGGCTGAACGGGGAGGAAAAGCACCGCGTTCTCCGCGAGTTCTACGGTGAGCTTATCCGCCTCCGCAAGGAAAACGCGGCGCTGGCCCGGCCCACCAAGGATAATCTGGAGGTGCGGGGAGACGAGAAAAACCGGACTCTCTTCGTCCGCCGCCGCGTTGATGACACCGGGGTTTTTATTCTATATAATATCGGTAACACCCGGAAGAAGGTGAACTACAAGATACCGGCGGGAAGGTGGCGCCGGATACTCGACTCGTCGGAGGGGCGCTGGCTCGGGGAAGGCGGCAATGCTCCCGATGTTATAACTGCCTCCGGCGGCGAGGTCGCTATTACCCTGGGACCGGAGTCCCTGGTGCTGTTTCAAAAGGAGAACTGAATGGAGCGCTATATCTGCGTACACGGGCACTTCTACCAGCCACCGCGCGAAAACGCCTGGCTGGAATACGTCGAGTGGCAGGACTCGGCTTATCCCTACCACGACTGGAACGAGAGAATCACGACCGAGTGCTACATGCCCAACACCTGCTCACGAATTCTGGACGGCGACGACTTTATCACCCGGATTGTCAGCAACTATGCGAAAATTAGCTTCAACTTCGGCCCCACGCTGCTCGCCTGGTTGCAAAAAGAGGCCCCGGAAGTCTACCAGGCCATTATTGACGCCGATAAGCAGAGTATGGAGAATTTCTCCGGGCACGGCTCGGCCCTGGCCCAGGCGTACAACCACATCATCATGCCGCTGGCCAACCGCCATGATAAGTGCAGCCAGGTCCTCTGGGGGATACGCGATTTCCAGCACCGCTTCGGGCGCCCGCCGGAGGGGATGTGGCTGCCGGAGACGGCGGTGGATTTGGAAACGCTGGATATCATGGCGGAGATGGGCATCCGTTTCACCATCCTGGCCCCGCACCAGGCGGGCCGGGTACGGCGCATCGGCTCCGAGAAATGGAAGGCCGTCGCCGACGCCAGCATCGACCCCACCCGCGCTTATCTGGTCAGGCTGCCCTCGGGCAAAAAGATAAACGTCTTCTTTTATGACGGACCTATCTCGCAAGAGATCGCCTTTCAGGACACGCTTAAAAGCGGCGAGAACTTTGCCGACCGTCTGGTGAGCGCTTTCTCCGCCGACAGTGACCGGCCGCAGCTGGTGCACATCGCCACCGACGGAGAGACCTACGGGCATCACCACCGCTTCGCCGACATGGCGCTGGCCTTCGCCCTCCACCATATCGAGTCTAAAAAACTGGCCAAGCTGACCAACTACGGCGAATACCTGGAGAAACATCCTCCTACCCACCAGGCGGAGATTATCGAGAAGACTTCCTGGAGCTGCGTGCACGGCATCGACCGGTGGTGGAGCGACTGCGGGTGCAATACCGGCGGTCACCCCGGCTGGGACCAGAAGTGGCGCACCCCGCTGCGCAACTCATTCGACTGGCTACGGGACGCCATAGCCGGGAAGTACGAAGAAAAAGCACGGCAGTTTCTCAAGGACCCCTGGACGGCCCGTGACGACTATATCGACGTTATCATCGACCGCTCCCCGGACAATGTAACGAAATTCTTCAACAAGCACGCCGGCCACGACCTTAACGAGGGGGAGAGAATTGCGGCCTTGAAGCTGCTGGAGCTGCAGCGCCACGCCATGCTGATGTACACCAGCTGCGGCTGGTACTTTGACGATCTTTCCGGCATCGAGACGGTGCAGATTATCCAGTACGCGGGGCGGGCGGTACAACTCGCCCGTGAGCTTACCGGGGAAGACCTGGAGCCGGGCTTCCTCCAGCGACTGGAGCTGGTAAAAAGCAACCTGCGCCAGCACGGCGACGGCAAGCGCATCTACGATACATTCGTCAAACCGGCCATGATTGATCTTACCAAGGTGGCCGCCCATTTCGCCATCAGTTCCGTGTTTGAGGAC
>JBDRFW010000165.1:0-2726 GCA_043818415.1 Chloroflexota bacterium
AGGTCGAACCAGATATGGAAACTAACGCCGAAGTCAGAGCGCCGCAGGAGACCGCGACCGGTACGGGCCTTACCGATACGGCCCTTCATGTGCTGGAGAGGCGCTATCTCAAGAAGGACAAGCAGGGGAAGGTCATCGAGAAGCCGGACGATATGTTCCGGCGGGTGGCCCGGGCTATCGCCGCCGCGGAGCTCATCCACAATCCCAACGCCAGCGTCAAGGCCATCGAGGACGAGTTCTACCGCCTGATGACCCGGCTGGAGTTCCTGCCCAACTCCCCAACCCTGATGAACGCCGGCAAGGAGCTCGGGCAGCTGTCCGCCTGCTTCGTGCTGCCGGTGGAGGACTCCATGGAGTCCATCTTCGACGCCGTCAAGTACACCGCCCTTATCCACAAGAGCGGCGGCGGCACCGGTTTCTCCTTCTCCCGGCTGCGGCCGGAGCGGGACAGGGTGGGCTCGACCGGCGGCGTGGCCAGCGGACCCGTCTCCTTCATCAAGGCCTTCGATACCGCCACGGACGTCATCAAGCAGGGGGGGACAAGGCGGGGGGCCAACATGGGCATTCTGAACGTCGACCACCCGGACATCATCAAGTTCATCACCGCCAAGGAGGACATGACCTCCCTGACTAACTTCAATATCTCCGTGGCGCTGACCGCCGATTTCATGGAGGCGGTCAATGCCGGGTCCGAGTACGAGCTGATTAACCCCCGCACCAAAGAGGTCACCTCCCGTCTCAACGCCAAAGAGGTCTTCGATAAGATAGTGGACATGGCCTGGAGGACCGGCGACCCCGGCATCGTCTTCATCGACCGCATCAACGAGGACAACCCCACCCCGCACCTCGGCAAAATCGAGAGCACCAACCCCTGCGGCGAGCAGCCCCCTCCTCCCCTACGAGTCCTGTAACCTGGCCTCGATAAACCTGGCTATGATGGTACGGAAGACGGGCGGACATTACGAAATCGACTATCCTAAGCTGGCGCATACGGTGCGGACGGGCGTGCGGTTCCTGGACAACGTTATCGACGTTAACAAGTTCCCCCTGCCACAAATCGAGGAGATGACTAAAAAGACGAGGAAAATCGGCCTGGGGATAATGGGCTTCGCCGATTTGCTGGTGATGCTCGGTATCCCTTACGACTCCGCGGAGGCGCTCCAGCTGGCCGGGGATATCATGCACTTCATCAACAACGAGGCGATGGAGGCCTCGGCGGCGCTGGCCAAGGAGCGCGGCGCCTTCCCCGCCTTCAAGGGGAGCGTCTACGACGTGCCGGGCGGCCCGAAGGTGAGGAACGCCACGCGCACCACCATCGCCCCCACCGGCACACTGAGCATGATTGCCGGCTGCTCCAGCGGCATCGAGCCACTCTTCGCGCTGAGCTATACCAAGACCGTCCTCGACGGCACGCCGTTCGTCGAGGTGAACCCCTACTTCGAGGAGGCGGCGCGCAACGGGGGTTTCTACTCCGACGAGCTGATGCGGAAGCTGGCCGAGGGCGCCCACCTGGGGGACATCGACGGGGTGCCCGATGAGGTGAAGAGGGTCTTCGTGACCGCCCACGAAATTACGCCGGAGTGGCACGTCAAGATGCAGGCGGCCTTCCAGAAGGCCACCAACAACGCCGTCTCCAAGACCATCAACTTCCCGGAGTCGGCCACCCGCGAGGACGTCGCCCGCGCTTACATGCTGGCCTGCGAGGAGGGGTTGAAGGGCATCACCATCTACCGCGACCATTCCCGTGACGCGCAGGTGCTCACCACGGGGAAAAAGTCCGCCAAGGCGGAGGAAGTCCCCGGCAAGCTGACGCCGCGGAAGCGGCCCACCGAGACACAGGGCACGGTCTCCCGCGTCAATACCGGCTGCGGCTCGCTCTACATCACGGTGGCCTACGACGACCGCGGTATCTGCGAGGTCTTCTCCACGCTGGGCAAGTCCGGGGCCTGCGCCTCCGCCCAGCTGGAGGCCACCTGCCGCCTCATCTCCCTGGCGCTGCGGTCCGGGGTAGACGTGTCCTCGGTGGTGAAGCAGCTGCGCGGCATCCGCTGCCCCAGCGTGGCCTGGGCGGAGGGGAAGTCCATCCTCTCCTGCGCCGACGCCATCGCCAGCGTGCTGGAAAAGCACATCGGCGAGGAGTCCCGGCCGCAGTTCCAGGACTGGGGGCTGGCCAAGAACCTGGCCGGCCAGTGCCCGGAGTGCTCCAACATGCTCGTCTACCAGGAGGGGTGCTACATCTGCCCGTCCTGCGGCTATACGAAGTGCTAGGGAAAGGAGGTGATATTTTGTGATTGCTAAAAACATTTGGTTTATTATAGGCTCAGTTCTGGCAATAGCCTGTATCGCATTCGTTATTCTTGGGGGCATTCATACAGTTCAAGCTACCCGTGAAGGTAATGCAACCATTTTTTACGGCGCATTCCTTATTGAGATAGTCTTCTTTGGCGGTACTTGCGGATTGTTGAGTTATCTCAGCTTTAAAAAAACTACTACAAATGAATGCTAGACTATGCTTGCAGGCTTAGTACGTATAAAGGTTTAGAGAGACAATCGTTCTTGTCAGGTTATAATGACTTGATTAGAGAGGTTGTTAAAACGAAAAACTTAACCATCAAGATAGATGTCTGGCTTGTATACCCTCTTGGCTGTTATTTGAAAAGAAGCTAATTCAAGAGAGGGACATTAGCCCCCTCCCCTCTATGTTATCTTTTCCCACCCTGCCGCCC
>JBDRFW010000166.1:0-3063 GCA_043818415.1 Chloroflexota bacterium
CCATGGGGGCTAAAATCAGGACCACGAGGCGGGTCATCGAAGCCGCCCGGTTCTTCGCCGCCGGGGTCGATAAGACCACGGTGCTGGACAACGATGAAATCGTCGTGGAGATAGAGGTCCCGGCCCCCGGCGCCGGCACCAGGTGCAAGTTCATCAAGTCGGCCCTCCGCAAGTCTATCGACTTCCCCATCGTCAACTGCGCCGCCGCCATCGAAAGCCGGAACGGCACCGTCCGGAGCGCCCGGATTTGTCTCAACGCCGTCTATACCGAACCCTACCGGGCAACCGCCGCCGAGGACTACCTTAAAGGCAAGCCGATTAACGAGTCGACCGCCGCGGCGGCCGCCGAAGCGGTAACCGCAGCGGCTTTTCCCTTATTGAACAACGCCTACAAGATCCAGATTGCCCGGGCGCTGATTAAAAGAGCGATACTGGGCTGCGGCTGAGCATAAACCGGAAATGAGTATCAGGGTAAGCATCTTTTCACCGCGCATCAAGCAGCAGATTAAAGACCCGGATGCCGTCGAGCTCAGGGGCGGCACGGTGGGGGAATGCCTGCGGGACCTGGTCCGGCAGTTCCCCGGCACGGAAGAGTGGCTGTTCAACGAGCAGGGACAGCTACTCCGGCAGGTCTACGTTTACGTGAATGCCGAAAGCGCCTGGAAGTCGGACCTGGCGGCGCCGGTAAAGGACGGGGATACCCTTATCATTGCTTCCCTGATTACCGGTGGCTAGGACCGGGTGTAAAGTCAACCTGATGTTTTACGTGGGAGGAACGATATTATGAGTACCACCGCCGGAATCCCCAGGGGGGCCGCCATCGCCGTTAACGACCTGCTGGAACACTGCGCCAGAGTCCAGCCGGGCCAGGAGGTCCTCATACTGGCGCACCTTGACGGCCTCTACGGCGGCGATAATCTCGTTGATGCGGAAGCCATCTCCTGGATTCAGGCGGCGGTCCAGTTCCGCGGGGCCAACGCCTCCGTCCTCTGGATAGACGAGCCGGCCGTACCCCACGCCTGGAGGTTCCCCCCGGTGGTCAGGGCCGCCGTGGAAGCCAGCGACATCTTCATCAACAACTCCTTCGATATCTGCTTCGAGGAAATCGTCGAGTTCAAGCAGTTCCTCTGGGAAAAGAAAAAGCTCATGGTCCGTAACTTCGCCGTGACGGCCCCCCTGCTCTGCACCGCCTGGGCGCAGACCCCCCAGGAGCTGGTCAACGAAATCCGCTACCAGTCCTCCCTGCCCATCGAGGAAGGGCTGGACTGGCAGCTTACCGACGATAACGGGACCCACCTGGAAGGCAAAATCATGCCGGCTTTCCACCCCAACCACCCGTGGTTCACCACCTACTCGGTGCGCCGCGAGGAAGCGGGCTACTACCGGCCGTGGCCGGAGTGGGTGCACCCGCCCATCCGGCTGGCCGACACCGGCGGCGTTTTCATCTTCGACCGCATGCTGAGCTGGTGGCCGAGGTATATCGGTATCTCTCCCTATCTCGACACACCGATACGATTGACCATTAAGAACGGCAAGATAATTAAAATCGATGGCGGCAGCGAGGCCGACGCCTTAAAGCGTTTTTTAACTTCCATGAAAAAACGCCTGGGCGACGGCGTTTACGATTTCAATGCCCTGCACTTCGGCGTTCACCCCCAGGCGCAGGTCGCTCCCCACCAGTGCCCGCACACCATCTACCGCCGCCTCATCGAGCACTCCCACAGCTCCAACATCCACGTCCACATCGGCGCGCCGGAAGCCACCCCGGACTATCCTTACTGGATGCACATCACCGGCGACATCCGGACGGCGACCTTTAAAGTGGGAGATACGCTGGTCCACGACCGGGGACACCTCACCGCTCTGGACCACCCGGCGGTCCGGGCCATCGCCGCCAGGTATCCGGGACGTCCCGGCCTGGAGCCGGCCCCGAGGTCTTATTAAAATCTGCATACGTTGAGTCGAGGAAAAATGAACGATAACGAATACCTCACCGGAATAATCTGCGGGCTGCTTGACCGGGGTTCGCCGCTGGTGCTGGCGTCCATCGTGAAACAGCAGGGCTCCGCTCCCCGGCACGCCGGGGCCCGGATGGTCATCGGCGCCGACGGCCGGAGCTACGGCACCATCGGCGGCAGCCTGCTGGAAGCCGGCGCCATCGAGGCAGCCACGTCGGTTATCGCCGCCCGGCTGTCGAAACTCATCGATTTCGACCTCACCGGCCAGGACACGAACGTACCCGGAATGATTTGCGGCGGTACGGCCACCGTGCTGCTGGAGTACCTGGGCGCGACCCCGGAAAACATCGATTTCTTCCGGCGCCTTCACGACGCCGTGATGGACGGCGATGACGTTACCCTGGTGACCCTGTACCGGGCCGCCGGCAATGCCGTCTCGGACACCCGTCATTGCCTGCTCTACCACGACGGTAAAATGGCGGGGGAATGTCCTTTATCCGGCGCCGATTTACAAAACCTGGCCGCCGCAGCGCGCGGCGCCGGCTCGGCCGCGGTTATCGGCATCAAGGACTGGCAGGTGGTGCTGGAACCGGTGCGCAAGACCCGGAAGCTGTACTGTTTCGGAGCGGGGCACGTCGCCAAGCCCACGGCCCACCTGGCGGCGCTGGTGGGCTTCCGCGTGGTGGTGGCGGACAACCGCGCCGAGTACGCCAGCACGGAGCGTTTCCCGGACGCCCATGATGTCCGCCTTATCAGTGATTACCGCCGCGCCCTCGATGGCCTGGATATAGATGCAGACTCCTTTATCGTTATCTTCACCCACAGCCACCTGTCCGACCGCTTTGTTCTGGAACAGGCCTTGAAGACGGACGCCGGCTATATCGGGATGATTGCCAGCCGGAAAAAGAGGGAGGCCGTTTACCGGGCGCTCCGGGAGAAGGGAGTCACGCCGGAAGAACTGGCGCGCGTCCATTCCCCCATCGGACTGGATATCGGCGCCGAGACGCCGGAAGAGATTGCGGTCAGCATCGTCGCCGAGCTGATTCAGGAGCGCTCGAGGCCGGCCCGATGAAAACCAAACGCTATGCCGCCGTCGTCCTGGCGG
>JBDRFW010000167.1:0-3399 GCA_043818415.1 Chloroflexota bacterium
AAACAAGTGGCAGCGGCGGGATTCGAACCTGCGACCAAGGGCTTATGAGTCCCCTGCTCTACCACTGAGCTACGCTGCCAGCAAAGAAAAATATATCACTTATTGAATCTAGCTGTCAATGATTGATGATATGAACGTTGACCGCTTTAAAGGTGGCGTAGACCTTCCGGCCCTTTTTCAGTCCCAGTTCCTCGGATGAGCGCCGGGTGACCATCGCTACCAGCGAAAAACCGCAGTCGATTTCCACGCGGCAGACCGGCCCGGTGACGACCGTCCGGACTACCGTCCCCTCCAGGCAATTGCGGGCGCTGCTGGAGATAGGAGCCAGGGCCACCGTGACGTCCTCCGGGCGGAGGCAAGCCGCTACCTCCTGCCCGACATCACAATCGGCGACCGCCTCGATGAGCCGGCCATTGATGTCCACCACCGCTATCTCACCCTCGCAGGATTCAATCACCCCGTCGATGATGTTCTCCATGCCGACGAACTCGGCGACCTCCCGGTTCTTCGGGCGGTTGAATATCTCCCTTGGGACGCCGGTCTGAACGATTTCCCCGCCGGCCAGCACGCTGATGCGGTCGGCGAGGCGCTGGCCCTGCCCCATGTCATGGGTAGCCATGATGACGGTAATGGCATCCCGCCGGATGATGCCGGCAATCAGCTCCTCAATCCTGGCTTCGGAAAGAGGGTCGAGGTTGGCGGTGGGCTCGTCGAGCAGCAGCACCTCCGGTCCGGTGGCAACCGCCCGGGCGATGGCCACCCGCTGCACCTCGCCACCGGAAAGCGTCCGTGCATTCCTGTTCCGGTATTCGGTAAGCTCCACCATCTCCAGGATATCGCCGACCCTTTCGTGAAGCTGCCGTCCGGCCACCCCGCGCCACTTCAGACCATATGCGACGTTATCGTAGACGCTCGTGTTGAAGACCACCGGCTTCTGGAGGACGTAGGCCATGCGGCGGCGCGTCTCCAGCTTCAGCTTCTCCGACGCGGTAACGTCGGCGCCATCATAAAATACCCTGCCGGAGGTCGGTGGGTCGAGGAGGTCGATGACCCGAAGGAGCGTGGTCTTACCGGCCCCTGTGGCGCCGATAAGGGCAAAGACCTCCCCGCGGTCAACCCTGATATTGACGTTTTTCAGGATGTCCCGTCCTTCCCGCCGCTGCCATAATTCTCTCGTCTCGATTAAAGCCATGCTTACCTCTGCTGAATCCGGTTCATGACGATGTTGACCACCAGGGCGACGAAAATGAGGATGATGCCCAGCGCCAGGGATAGCTCGATATCGCCCTTGGACGATTCCAGGGAGATGGCCGTGGTGATGACGCGGGTAAAGCCCCGGATGTTGCCGCCGACCATCAGCGAGATGCCGACCTCCGATATGGCCCGCCCGAAGCCCATGACCACGGCGGCCATGACGGCGAAGCGGGCTTCCTTAACGACGAGCACCGCCATCTGGAAGCCGCTGGCGCCCAGGGAACGGGCAGTGTCAAGAATGGTACGGTCCACTCCGCTCAGGGCGGAGATGGTCAGGCCGAGCAGTATCGGGGTAATCAGGAGCATCTGTCCGATGATAATGGCGGTGGGGGTATAGAGAATCTCGAGCCCGCCTAACGGCCCGGCCCGGGAAAGAAAGACGAAGACGAACAGCCCGACGACTACCGTGGGGACGCTGTAGAAGGTCTGAATCAGGCTGATGACCAGCCTCTTGCCGCGGAACCTGTTGAAATGGATGAGGCTACCGAGCGGCAGGCAGATAATTGAAGCCAGCAGGGCCGAGGTAACCGCAATGAGCAGCGACCTCCCGGCTATCTGCATGACCTCCGGGTCGAAGGATATGATGAGTTCGATGGCCTTGACCAGGCCATTCCAGAGTTCCATAGATAGTATAAATTCTCAGTACGTTTTCCGTCCCCCTCCCCCCATAGGAGGAGGTGGCGATAAGCTAACTCCTAGTCCGTGGGCTCGTTGCCGGCGCAGGGAGTAAACAGCTTCAGGCCGTACTCGTCGACGCCGTACTCTCCGATAAGCTTCTGGATATCCGGCGAGGTCAGGAAGTCTATAAGGTTTTCGGCCATGTCAAGGTTCTTTACCGGTACTTTTTCAGGGTTGACCGCAATCGCGGAATAGACATTAAGCAGTATAGCACCTTTATCCACGATGGGTACAAGTCCCAGTTTACCCTTATAGGCCAGGTAAGTGCCCATATCGGAGAGGGTGTAGGCCTGCTTCTCGTTGGCGATGTTGAGGGTCGGGCCCATGCCGCTGCCGGCCTCGATGTACCAAGCCCCGGCTTTCTGGACATCCCCGTACTCGAATCCGGCGCTCTTCCAGATTGCCTTTTCCTTGACATGGGTGCCGGAATCATCACCGCGGGAGACGAAGGTGCCGCTGCCGGCGGCCATCAGCTTTTTGAAGGCGTCCTCCGGGGTCATGCCCTTGATACCGGCGGGGTCAGACGCCGGGCCGACGACGAGGAAGTAGTTATAGGCGAAGGGGACACGCTCGACACCGTAGCCATCGGCGACGAACTGCAGCTCCTGGGCCCTGGAATGGACGGTGATAACATCCACGTCACCCCGCTGGCCGAGCTCCAGGGCCTTGCCGGTGCCGGCGTACATGACGTCCAGCTCAACGCCGTACTTATCTTCAAACCTGGGCTCGAGGTAGCCCCAGAGGCCGGTATCGTAGAGGCTGGTGGTGGTGGCCACGCGGAGACGGGCCTGGGGCGCCAGGGGCGAAGCCTTGGTGGTGCCGGAGCAGCCCGCTACCAGCGATACCAGCGCCGCCATAATCAATATTATGCCGGTTATCCGGCTGATATTTCGTGATTTCGTAGACATACTCTTCCTCTCTCATTAATAATCCAGAACCGTTCGCCAGTAACCGGGGGCGGGGCACGGGAAATAGGCAGAGAGGGGGGAAAGAAAAGGCGGGATTTCTTCTTCGCGGGTAGTCTAATACATATTGAGCCAGTCAAGACCATTCTCCTTTCCAAACGCGGGAGGCGCCGCCGTTTCCCGCGGCACCCTACCGGCCAGTCTCCGTAGGCAAAGCCCTTAGGAGGAAAGGCTCGGAGAAATATCCAGTTGCCGCCGCCATTATAGCATGTCACCGTTATATACGCAAGTACATAACGGTACGATTTTGAGTAAATTTTTTACCCGCCGGCCTTTAAGGAGAGAGCTAGATGTTGCCGCCCAGTCTTCGGGTCGGTCTTAATATCACCGCCAGTATGAGACCGGCAACGCCGAAAGCAGCACCGACGAGGAAAGCCGTCCGGTAGCTGCCGGTGATATCAAAGAGATAACCGGAAAAGAACGGGCCGGCGGCGGCCCCCACGGTAAAGCCAAGATGAACCACCCCGTAAATGAGACCGTGGGAGGTCAGCCCGAAGAGCCT
>JBDRFW010000168.1:0-7629 GCA_043818415.1 Chloroflexota bacterium
TGTTGCCGCTGGTCATCACCAGCGGGAGGCCGGTCTCCCGGAGCAGGAGGTGGTGGAGGGGGGTATAGGGCAGCATCACCCCGAGGTACCTCAGGCCGGGCGCCACCGCTGAAGTTATCGAAGATTCCGGCCGCCATTTCATCAGGACGATGGGACTGCCGGGCGAGGCGAGCAGGTCAGCTTCTCCATCGCCGACCTCACAATGAAGCCGCGCCTCCTTGAGGGAAGTCACCATGACCGCCAGCGGCTTGGCGGGCCGGTGCTTTCGTTGGCGAAGCCGGTTAACGGCCTCCCGGCTGGTGGCGTCGCAGGCCAGCAGAAAGCCGCCCAGTCCCTTGACGGCGACGATTTTCCCCTCTTTTAATAGCTGGCTGGCCTTCTGGATAGCGTCATCACAGCCTATTTTATTTCCCCCGGCGTCCACCAGCTCCAGCCGCGGGCCGCACTCCGGGCAGGCGTTGGGCTGGGCATGGAAACGGCGGTCGAGGGGGTCGTCATACTCCTTCTGGCAGCGCGGGCACATCTTGAAGACCTTCATGGTGGTGTTGGGGCGGTCGTAGGGGATATCGGCGATGATGGTGAAACGGGGGCCGCAGTTGGTGCAGTTGGTAAAGGGGTAGCGGTAACGGCGGTCGGCGGGGTCGAAGATTTCCCCCAGGCAGTCGGGGCAGGTGGCGATGTCCGGGGAGACGAGCTGGTACTTGCCAGCCTCGGCGACGGAATGGCGGATTTCGAATTTATCATGGCCGACCGGTGAATCACGGGTAACAGTGATATCCTCGATATGCGAGAGCGGCGGCGCCTGCCGGCGCAGTCCCGCCAGGAAACGCTCCACGTCTTTAGCTTCCCCCTCCACCTCAATCCGGACGTCCTCCGAGGTGTTGCAGACCCAGCCCCGGAGGTTGTGCCGGGTGGCCAGCTGGTAGACGAAGGGCCGGAAGCCCACCCCCTGAACCACGCCGCGGACGCTGATGCGGGCCAGGCTGAGAGTTGATATTTCTGCCATGATAATTACTTGTTCTTCTTATCCTTGACGGCGGACTCCAGCCAGGCTACCCAGGCGTCCAGCCCCTCGCCGGTCTTGCAGGAGATGGGGAAGATAGTGACGTCCGGGTTCAGCCCGGTGACCGTCTTCTTGAAGGCGCCGGTATCGAAGTCCAGGTGCGGCTGGAGGTCGGTCTTGTTCAGCAGCACGACGTCCGTATCGGCGAACATGGCCGGGTACTTCAGCGGCCTATCGTCGCCCTCGGGCATGGAGGCAATCATGACGCGCCGGTCCTCGCCCAGGGCGAAGGCGTTGGGGCAGATGAGGTTGCCGACGTTCTCGATGAAAAGGAGGTCGATGTCCCCCAGGGGCAGGCCGTCCAGGGCTCGCTCCACCATGTTGGCGTCCAGGTGGCAGCCGCCGGCGGTGTTGATCTGGATGACCGGTATACCCCGGGCGCTGACCTTCTCGGCATCGACACTGGAGGCTACGTCCCCTTCGATGACGGCAATCCGGGTCCCGGTCTTCATCCGGCCGATGGTGCCCAGGATGAGGCTGGTCTTGCCGGCCCCCGGCGACGACATGATGTTGATGGTGAGAATGCGGTGCCGGTCGAGCCGCTGCCGGTTGGCTTTGGCCTTGGCTTCGTTGGCGCCGAGGATATCCTCGCCGACAGTTATCACTTTTACGGTCATTTACTCCACCTCGATACTTTCCATAAAGCATTCGCGCCCGGAGACTATCTCGATGGCGGGCTCACGGCAGTCCGGGCAGGACCAGTCGCCGTTGACGGGGGTAAAAACGGAGTCGCAGGTGCGGCAGCGCAGCCGGGTCGGCTTAAGGTCGAAAGATAGCTCGGCACCCTTGGCGATGGTGTCCTTGCTGAGGAAGTCGAAATAGAACTGCACGCTTTCGCTGACGACCCCGGACATCTGCCCCACCACCAGGCTGATGCGGGTAATCCGGCCGGCCCCGGCCTCGCCGGCCTTTTGCAGGGCCAGGGACAGCATGCTTTCCGTAATGCTGAACTCATGCATTTTCTTGAGGTGCCGGCGGGAGATTTATGGGCGGCGGTAAACGGCGCACCTTTATATTATAGAGCAGTGTCCGGGCGTGGGCAAATGGGGGCGCGGGGTGTAAGCCGGTCAGTCATTAATTTACTTATATCCCGCACTGTGCTA
This sequence comes from Chloroflexota bacterium, assembly GCA_043818415.1. Lineage (GTDB taxonomy): Bacteria > Chloroflexota > Dehalococcoidia > Dehalococcoidales > RBG-16-60-22 > RBG-16-60-22. The sequence continues at coordinate 2,167 of JBDRFW010000168.1, forward strand.
TAATTTCGTGTAAAATATTTTAAAATAATATAAGGTGGCAGAGGTATATCTTGGACAAACAGAAGAGGGCGGAAGTAATCAGTAACTATCAGGCTCGGGAGGGAGACACGGGCTCCACCGAGGTGCAGGTAGCCTTGCTCACCGAGCGGATAACTCAGCTGACAACGCACATGGCGGCCAACCGCCATGATTACCATACCCAGCGGGGCCTGCTCCAGTTGGTCGGGCAGCGGCGAAGGCTTTTGGCTTATCTCAGCCGGGAGGACGTTGGGCGGTACAATAAACTTATCAAGAGGCTGGGACTGCGTAAGTAAAGCCTTTTAGATGGAGGGAGTATTTCTTTGGAACAACAATCTTTCCGTTGCGACATTGGCGGCCGCAGCCTGGTTATTGAGACCGGGAAGCTCGCCCAGCAGGCCGATGCCGCGGTAACCATGCGTTACGGCGATACCGTCGTCCTGGTGACGATGTGCTTCAACCGTGACCCCAGGGAAGGGGTGGACTTTCTGCCCCTGACAATCGACTACGAGGAGAGGCTGTACGCCGCCGGCAAGATACCGGGCGGCTTCATCCGCCGGGAGGGGCGTCCCTCCGAGGCGGCCGTCCTGGCCTGCCGGCAGACGGACCGCCCCATTCGGCCGCTGCTGCCCAAGAGCTGGCACAGCGATATCCAGATAATCACCACGGTGCTCTCCGCCGACCAGGAGAATGACCCGGACATACTGTCCATCATCGGCGCCTCGGCGACCCTGATGCTCTCGGAGCTGCCGTTCGCCGGGCCGGTGGGTGCCGTTAACGTGGGCTACATCAACGGCGAGCTGGTACTCAACCCGCTGATGGCCCAGTTCGAGGAGAGCCAGCTCGACCTCGTGGTGGTCAGCACCCGGGAGAAGGTCATCATGGTGGAGGCGGGCGCCAAGGAGGTCTCCGAGGAAATCGTCCTCCAGGCCATAGAGTTTGCGCACCGGGCCAACCAGGATATCATCAAGCTCCAGGACCAGCTCAGGGACGCGGCAGGCAAACCCAAGCTGCCCGGCCCCCCGGACAAAACGAAATCAGATGTGGTGGCGGCGCTGGGCAACCTCGTCGACGCCAAGCTCGATAAGGTCCTCGCGGAGGCGGACAAGGAACGGCGCGAGGAGACATTCAACGCCTTGGTGGCTGAAGTCACCCGGCACCTCGGCGAATCTTACGAGGCTAAGGACATAATCGCCGCGCTCGACATTAAGGTAAAAGAAGAGCTGCGGTCGGCCATACTGGAAAAGGGACAGCGTGTCGGCGGGCGCGGTATCACGGAAATCCGCCCCATCAGCTGCGAGGTAGGGCTGCTGCCGCGCACCCACGGCTCTGGCCTGTTTTCCCGCGGGCTTACCCAGGTCCTCGCCATCACCACCCTGGGCTCTACCCGCAAGGAGCAGATGCTCGACGGGCTGGGCATCGAGGAGAGCAAGCGCTTCATCCATCACTACAATTTCCCCGGCTTCTCCAACGGCGAGGTGAGGCGGGTCGGTTCGCCGGGCCGCCGCGAGATAGGCCACGGCGCGCTGGCGGAGCGGGCGCTTTCCGCCGTCCTGCCGGACGACGCGGACTTTCCCTACACCATCCGGCTCGTCTCGGAAGTGCTGAGCTCCAACGGCAGCACCTCCATGGCCAGCGTCTGCGCCGGCAGCCTCTCATTGATGGACGCCGGCATACCGGTGACCAAGGCCGTGGCCGGGATTGCCATGGGCCTGATTACCGGCGATAATGACAAATTCGTTGTGCTTACCGACCTGGAGGGCCTGGAGGACTTTAACGGGGACATGGACTTCAAGGTGGCCGGCTCCCGCGACGGCATCACGGCGATACAGATGGACACCAAGCTCAAGGGCGTCAGCCTGGAGATAGTGGCCAAGACGCTGTCGCAGGCACGGGAAGGCCGCATGTTTATCCTGGACAAGATGGAACAGGCCATCAGCAGGAGCCGGGCGGATGTCAGCAAGTACGCGCCGCGCATGACCAAGATAAAGATTGACCCGAGCAAGATTGGCGCGGTTATCGGCACCGGCGGCAAGACCATAAGGTCGATTATCGAGGAGACCAAGGCCACCATCGACGTCAGCGACGACGGCACCGTAGTCATCGGGTCGCCCGATGCCGAGGCCACCCAGAAGGCTATCAAGATTATCGAAGGGCTGACCCGCGACGTAGAGATCGGCGATATTTATACCGGCAAGGTCTCGCGGATACTGGACTTCGGCGCCATGGTGGAGATGCTCCCCGGCAAGGAAGGGCTGGTGCACGTCAGCGAGCTGGCGGAGCACCGCGTCAACCGGGTCGAGGACGAGGTAAAAATCGGCGACGAGATAACGGTCAAGGTCATCAATATCGATAACCTGGGCCGGGTCAACCTTTCCCGCCGCGCCATCTTCGAGAAGGACTCGCAACCCGCCGCCGAGAGGATGGAGCAGAACCGTCCGTCCCGGCCCTCTTTCCGCGGGGGCGGCCGTCCCTCCGGTCCGCGGGACCAGCAGCGTCCCTTCCGGCCGGGCGGCTCGTCGCGGCCTCCTTTTAAACGCGATTAGACCATTCCCGAATAACTTTGAGGTGGTCCGTATGGAACCTATCAAGGTAGTGGTGCACGGTGCGGCAGGCCGGGTGGGGCAGGAGGTGGTCAAAGCCGTCTGCCAGGAACCGGAGACGCAGCTGGTGGGGGCCGTGGAGCTGAAAGTAGCGGTGGAGGAGCTGGCGCTGCCGGACGGCTCGGGGGCGGTGCCCTATTCTTCGAATCTCGACGCCATTTTAGACCGCTGCCGACCCGACGTCGTGGTGGACTTTACCATTGCAAAAGCGTCCATGCCGGCGGTGCGGGTCTGCGCCGCCCACGGCGTGAACATGGTCATCGGCACCACCGGTTTCACCCCAGACGACTTCAAGGAGATGGAGGGCCTGGCAGCCACCAAGAAGATTGGCATCGTGGTAGCGCCCAACTTCGCCCTGGGGGCCGTGCTCATGATGCACCTGGCCAAGATTGCCGGCAGGTTCATGGACCACGCGGAAATCATCGAGCTGCACCATGACCGCAAGCTGGACGCGCCATCCGGGACGTCCCTGACCACCGCCCGGGACATGGCCGGGGCCAGGGGGAAGCCCTTCCTGCCGCCGGCGGCCAAAGGGGCCGACTCGGCGAGCCGGGGGGAATCGACCGAAGGCATCAATATTCATAGCGTGCGCCTGCCCGGCCTGATGGCGCACCAGGAAGTGATTTTCGGGGCGCCGGGGCAGACATTGAGTATCCGCCATGATACCATTAACCGGGAGTGCTACATGCCCGGCGTGATGCTGGCGGTCAAGGAAGTGGTCAAGCGTAAGGAATTCATCTACGGGCTGGACAAATTACTTGGACTGTGAGGGAAAAGTGAAGGGCTATCACGTAGCCATCGTCGGAGCTACCGGGCTGGTGGGGCAGGAGTTCATCAAGACGCTGCTCCAGCGGAATTTTCCCATGTCCAGCATCAGGCTAATGGCCTCGGACCGCTCGGCGGGGAGGAAGCTGCCGGTGGGCCACCATGAGGTGGAGGTCGAGGAGACCACTTCGGAGTCGTTCGAGGGGGTGGATATCGCCCTCTTTTCCGCCGGGGCCGACCAGAGCCGGCACTTATCGCCGATAGCGGCCAAGGCGGGAGCGGTGGTCGTGGATAACAGCTCCGCCTGGAGGATGGAGAAGGGCATACCGCTGGTGGTGCCGGAGGTCAATCCGGAGGACATCAGGATGCACAAGGGGATTATCGCCAATCCCAACTGCTCCACTATCCAGATGGTCGTGGCGCTGTGGCCGCTGCACCGGGTCAACCCCATCAAGCGCATCGTCGTCGATACCTACCAGTCGGTGGCGGGCACCGGCGCGGCGGCGGTGGAGGAGCTGCGGACTCAGGCCCGGCAGGTGCTGGACGGTCAGCCGACCGTTCCCCACGTTTACCCGCACCAGATAGCCTTCAATATCCTGCCGGAGATAGACGTGTTTCTGGACAACGGTTACAGCAGGGAGGAGTGGAAGATGCTGGAGGAGACCCGGAAGATAATGCACGCCGATAGCATCGCCGTGTCTGCCACCTGCGTGCGCGTGCCGGTGCTGGTGGGGCACAGCGAGGCCATCCACGTCGAGTTTACCCACCCGATGCCGGTGGACGAGGCGCAGCGCATCCTCTCGCGGGCGCCGGGGGTCAGGGTGCTGGACGATACATCTATCAGCCTCTATCCGCAGCCGTGGGCGGCGGCCGGCTCCGACGAGGTATTCGTCGGGCGCATCCGGAAGGACAACTCCCACCCCAACGGCCTGGCCATGTGGGTGGTCGCCGATAACCTGCGCAAGGGGGCGGCACTCAACGCCGTCCAGATTGCCGAGGAGATGATAAGGAGGAACTGGGTAAAACCGGAAGGAGGCCAGTGATGAAGAAGCAGCTGGGAAGGGTACTGACGGCCATGGTGACCCCGTTCAAGGAGAGCGGGGAAGTGGACTACGAGCAGGCGAAGAAACTGGCCCTGGCCCTGCTTGATGCCGGGAGCGACGGCGTGGTGGTGGCCGCCACCACCGGTGAATCGCCGACGCTTTCCTGGGACGAGGAGATGCGCCTGTTCAAGGAAGTGAAATCGGTGGTGGGGGATAAGGGGACAATCGTAGCTTACACCGGCAGCAACAGCACCACCGAGGCGGTGGAGGCGACCAGAGGGGCGGAGAAAATCGGGGTGGACGCCTGCCTGTCCGTAGTGCCTTACTACAACAAGCCCACCCAGGAGGGCATCTACCAGCACTTCAAGGCCATCGCGGCCAGCACCAGCCTGCCTATCATCATGTACAACATACCCTCGCGGGTGGTCGTTACGATGTTGCCGGAGACCATCGCGCGGCTGAGCCAGATAGACAACATCGTCGGGGTCAAGGAAGCCAGCGGCAACATGGACATCGTGGCGCAGACGTTAAATAATGCCAGGAAGGACTTCCTTATCTGGAGCGGCAATGATAACGATACCTTTCACATCATGGCGCTGGGCGGCTACGGGGTTATCGGCGTGGCCACGCACCTGGTGGGGAAGCAAATCAGGCAGATGATAGAGTACGTCCTCGCCAACAACGTCAGGGATGCGGCGGCCATTCACCGTCGACTTCTCCCGCTGGTCAACGTCCTGTTCATCGTGTCCAACCCGGCGCCGCTCAAGCACGCCCTGAACCACCTCGGCTTCCGGGTGGGTAATCCCCGCCTGCCCCTCGTCCCGCCGGATGAGAAGTCGGCGGCCGCCGTTGTGGAGACGCTGAAGAAGTACACCATCGACCTGAAGGTATAGGGGACACTAAAGATACAATCGGAACCCGTGGGCGGACGCCTCGAACCCCAGCGACTCGTAGAAACGGTGGGCCGGCTCGCGGCGCTTATCGCTGGTTAACATAATCTTGTAGCAGCCGGCATCTTTCGCCCGGGCCACGCA
>JBDRFW010000169.1:0-24581 GCA_043818415.1 Chloroflexota bacterium
TCCGGCGAATTCTCTTCAGTTCCCCGGGGGTGATTTCCGCGGGGCAGGTCACCTGCGTTCCCTTGAAATAGGCGCTGTCCGTATCCCACTTGGCGTCAAAGGTGAGGATGGGGGGCACGTCCGGTGGAAGCGAGTAGTTTATCTCCGAAGGCGGCAGCAGACGGTAACGCGAGTTTCCCATGACGGTGGCGTTGAACTCTCTCCCCCCGACGAACGCCTCCACCAGGACGCAGCCATAGCTGCGGCTCATGGCGGTCACCTGTTTTTCCAGCGAGGCGGCGTCCCGGACGACGCTGGCCGCGGTAATGCCGTGGCTGGCGTCCTCGCCGCGGGGCTTGACGATGCAGGGAAACCCGAGCCGGAAGAGGTGCAGCGTCCGGGGATTGAGCAGCTGGAAGTCCGGGGTGGGAATGCCGGCGGCCTGGAGGATCACCTTGACCTTGGCTTTATCCAGGGCCAGCCGCAGGGCCGGGGCCGGACAGCCGGTAAAGGGTATCTTCAGCTCCGCCAGGGTTTGAGGCACCAGGGCCTCCGTCTCCGGCTCGCCGCAGAAGCCTTCGAAGAGGTTGAAGACGACGTCCGCGTCGAGGGATTCCAGTTCTTCCCTGGCCTCCGGCCAGGGCGGCGTCAGCGGCAGGAGAGACACGCCGTAGCCCAGCTCGAGGAGGGACTCATGTACGGCCGCCACGGCCTCGAGGACGCCCAGCACCGCCTTCTCTTCGTGGGCGCCGTCATAGCGCGAGGTCTGCGGCTGGTTATAGACAATGGCTACGTACGTACGCATTGCGGGTACCTGGCCAGGGCGGCATCGAGCACCGCGCCGATAAGTTCCTGGTGGGTCCAGCCCATCTTGAGCGCCATGATAATCAGGTCGCTGTAGGTGCCCAGTCCGGGCAGGGGGTTTATCTCGATGAAATAGGGCGTGCCGTCGGCGGCGATGCGGAAATCGACCCGGGCGAAATCGCGGCAGCCCAGCGCCTTGAATACCTTAAGGCTATCGGCTTCCAGCCGGGTAAGCGTCCGGCGGCCGAGGCGGGCGGGGCACTCGTAGTCCACCAGGTTGACGTAGTCGCGCTTAACCTCCAGCGAGTAGATGAAGCGGCCGTTCTTCCGCCGCGGCAGGACGCGCATGACGCCCACGATTCGGGGCGGCGCGTTGCCGACGATGCCCACCGTCACCTCGTCACCGTCGATGAACTCCTCGACCATGGCCGGCTGGCGGTAAATCTCCAGGACTCTTTTCACTTCGTCCCCGGCCTGCCGGGCATTTTCGGCCAGCGACGTCAGGCGGATACCCTTGCTGGAGCCCTCGCAGGCCGGCTTGATGATAACCGGGAAGGACAGCCCCTCCCAGGACGTCCGCTCCAGCTCTTCGGCGTTGGCGATGAGCCGCCAACCGGGGGTGCTGACGCCTTCCGCCGCCGCCAGCTTCTTGGTGACGGGCTTGTCCAGTGAGACCGCCAGCGTCAGGGGGTCGGAGCCGGTACAGGGGATGTCCAGCATCTCCAGGATAGCCGGCACCTGGGCCTCCCGACTGCGTTGGCGACCGCGGCCTTCGGCGATATTGAAGACGAAATCGACCTTCTCCCGGCGGATATTATCGAGGAACTGCGTGCCGCCGCCCAGCCTGACGACGCGGTGGCCCCTGGCGGCGATGGCGTCGGAAATTATCGCCACCGTCTCCGGGGAGTCGTACTCTTCGAGGGCATCGTCGCCGGCATGGTCGTCCGGCACGGCCGATTTAAGGTCGAATGCTAACCCGAGCCGCATCGGCGTCTCCTTTGGTCTCCGCGGGCGGGGCGGCATCGGCCAGCAGGCTTGCCACGACACCGCTGACCGCCGGCGCGGCCGCCGCTTTCCTGCGGCCGTTCTGGTGGCCCGGGTTGCGGTAGCGGAAGACCTGGCCCTCGTAGTTCTTGAGCAGCAGCTCGTCCTCGGACATGGAGAGCGCGTAGTTGGGCTGCAGGGGCACCTTGCCGCCGCCCTGGACCAGGTCCACGACGAAGGTGGGTACGGCCAGGCCGGAGGTGAACCCGCGCATGCCTTCGATTATACGGATGCCCGTCTCGACCGGGGTGCGCAGGTGCTCCGTGCCCTGCACCTCGTCACACTGGAAGAGGTAGTAGGGGCGGACCTTTATCCTGAGGAGGCCCTGGCAGAGCTTGAGCATGGTCTCCACGCTGTCATTGATGCCGCGCAGCAGGACGGACTGGTTGTTCACCGGCACGCCGGCGCGGAGCAGGCGGTCACAGGCAGCGGCCGACTCCGGCGTTATCTCGCGGGGGTGGTTGAAGTGGGTGTTCAGCCAGATGGGGCCGTGCCGGGACAGCATCTCGCAGAGCTCGGCGTCAATACGCTGGGGCAGCACCACGGGGAACCGCGTGCCGATGCGTATAATCTCGATGTGCTTGATTTCCCTTATCTTGGAGATGATGACCTCCAGGTGGCCGGTGGCCAGCGTCAGGGGGTCGCCACCGGAGATAACCACGTCCCGGATATTATCGTTGCGGCGCAGGTAGTCGAGCATGGCCTCAATCTGGGCGCCGGTACGCATCCAGCCGCCGTGCCGCCATTCCCGCTTGCGCGTGCAGTGACGGCAGAGCATCGGGCAGATATCGGTGAGCACCATGAGGACCCGGTCCGGATAGCGGTGCACCAGGCCGGGCACCACGGAGTCTTCCTTCTCCGCCAGCGGGTCTTCCATGCCCAGGGTGCTCATGGTTATCTCCTGGACGGAGGGCACCGCCTGCTTCCGGATGGGGTCATCGGGGTCGGCGGGGTCGATGAGCGAGAGATAATAAGGCGTGATGGAGAGGGGATAGCGCCGGGTTACCAGGCGGAGTTGCCTTTGCTCCCGGGGGGAGAGGGGTAGGAACTGGCTAAGCGCGCTGACGGCGGTTATCCGGTTGCGGAAGTGCCACTTCCAGTCGTTCCAGGAAGTATCGGGGACATTACCAAAGAGCCTGTATCGGCCAGTGGCCGTTTTACCGGGGGGTTCGTCCTCGGGGTTGGCGGTAATTGAGGGTCTACTGGGAGGCTCCTTCTCGACTTCACTGGCGGGGTGGTCCTGGAAGGAAAGCCCCTCGCATTGCGGTGTTACCTGATTAGTCCTAGCCACCGTCGTCGTTTTCACTTTTCTTTTCTCATCGCTCCTTCGGCGTTAAAATAGTACTAAATTCCTGAATAATAATTAAGAAAGTACTTGTAATAACTAAATATTCCTGTTATAATATACCGGAATAAAACTTCCTGTATTTATTATATTATACACCATAGCCGTAAAAAGTCAATAGGTCAAAGGTAATAAATATTAGGGGTAATGCAGAAAATTCTGCAACGCTCCGGCGGGGACGAAGAAAGCAAGGAGGTGCCGGCATGCCTGGATGGAAGTTCCTTACCAACCACGCCCTGGTGCTCTGCCTGGTAGCCCAGCAGCCGCGAATCACCGCCCGAGATATCGCCCTGGCCGTCGGTATTACCGAGAAAGCGACCCGTAATATCATCAACGACCTCGAGGCCGACGGCTACGTCACCAAGAAGAGAGAGGGACGGCGTATCCGGTACCGGGTGGACCCGGAGTTGCCGCTGCGGAGCGAAACACAGCAGGACAAGCTTATTGGCGACCTTCTTGGGGTACTGGGGTGGAAGCCGAGGCGGCGGCAGAGCAAGGACGCCTGAGGCGGACGGCCCCTCCTACGGCGATTAGCGGTAACCACACCTGTTCTGTATTATCACGGTAACTTTCCGTAACGCAGTTTCCCCCACCCACGCGCCGGGACTAGTGGCAGACGGCGCAGAGCGAGCGTTTCTGGCCGCTGCTGAGTAAGCTGGCCTCCAGCACGCCGTCCGGGCGGTACTTCCCGGACACCGTCAGGGCGGAACCCACCTTGAAGTGGTCCGGGACGACCCCCTGATAAACGACTTCAATGTCTTCACGGCCGTCGGTGAGAACGAACTTCATGAGCTCGGCCCGGCTGTCCCAGACGACCGACCCCGGGGCTACCTTGCCTTCGATGCTCAGCAGGCGGTCGGGCGAGGCCGCCAGGGCCTTCGATTCGCTGACGGTCAGGGAGCCGCCCTCGTGGGAGAGCAGCACGAAGCCGGCCGTGCCGAAGACGGCCGCCAGCCCCACGATGATGATAATCAGTACCGTCTTTCTTTTCATCGGCCGCGCATCAGCCGGGTCAGCTGCTGCTTGGTGGCGGCGCGGCGCCGGCGGTACTCCGCCTCGCCGATTTGCCCGTCGGCGAAGCTGTCGTCGAGCCGGGCCAGCGCCGCGAGCAGCTCTGGCTCTTTCCGGGCGGGGTCCGCTCCGGCGGCCACCGGCCGGGCTTTTCTCCGCCGGACGGTAAGGCCGAAAACCGCCCCCCCGGCCAGTACAACTATCATGATGATAACCAGGACCGTTCCGGAACCGCCGCCGCCGGGGAGGCCGGACATCACGACGGTGATGCTGTCGTTGGGGGCGAGGTTGGCGCCGGAGAGGCGCTGGTAAAGGCCGTCCTGGAGGGCAACCGGCTCCTCCTTTACCAGCCGGTCGCTGGAGAGGGCGACGTCCTCCCCCATGACCAGCAGGTTATAGTCCGCCACCGGGTACCTGACCCTCTGGTTGAAGGTATAGGCACCGGACTTGTAATCGACCAGGTAGGAATAGACCGCCTCCTTAGTACCGGGCAGGAAGGGCATGGTATCGATGAAGCCGGTATCGCTGCCGTAGATGCAGCAGGACATCAGCCCGCCGCCCGGCTCCAGCCCGACGGCCCCGCCGGGCATGAAGAAAGCGAGCGTGGCCTTCTTGCCGTCCGGGGTGGCCACCTCCGACCCCACGTAAGTGCGGTCGGACGTGTTCTCGAAGTAGTAGTATTCCTTGACGCGGAGGTTCCCCTCTTCCACGCTGATAACGGTGTGCGCCGTGCCCACCCGGATAGCGGCATCGCTGTCCGTGGCGTCATAGACGGTAAGCTCGGCGGTGAGGCTGGCCTGGCCACCGGTGAAACTCTGTCGCCCCGAATAGTAGTCGGCTTCCTGGTAAATCATCTGCGCTTCGTAGCTTAAGGAGGGGTCAGTGTCCAGTCCCTCGAAGATAAAATGCCCATCGGCATCCGTAGTAACTACGGCGGATTCCACCTCGTTGTCGTTGAGGTAGGTCTTGAGGGTGACCTCCTGGTCGGCCACGCTGCTGCCGCCGTCCGTCCGGTTGACCACGTAGCCTTCCAGCGTGCCATTGCCGGCGGCCAGGGCGGGGGCGGCGATGAATAGTAGAGATACCACGGTTAGCAAGAGTAATATGCGCTTCATGGGTTCCTCACCTCCTGCTGCAGGCTCTGGCCGCAGCTGGGACAGAAACGGGCGCCTTCCGGCCGCTTCTCGCCGCAGCCGGGGCAGACCGCCGGCTCATTCTTCCGGCGCAGGGCCCTGACCCGTTTTTCAATCTCGTCTTCGATATCCCCTTTTTCTTTAGGGGCATTGGCGGTGCGACGCAGCGCCCGGACGCGTTTTTCTATCTCGTCGTCACCGCTTTCGGCGGCGGCGAGGCCGTCCATGTCCTTGAGGAGGGTAATGGCCCGGGCCTTATACCTCGTCTCCAGGTCTTTATAGTCTTCCTCCGTCAGGATGCCGGACTGGTAGTCGAACTGCACTTCCTTGAGCATGGAGTAGGTGGTATCGCGCCGGGAGCGAAGGTCATCCAGTCCGCCGTCCCCGCCGTCTTCCGTGGCGGGGTGTTCCGGCTTCGACCGGAAAAAGGGATAGGCGACGAAGAGAAAGCCCAGGGTTACCAGGATAATAATGGGCAGGGTCATCGGAACCCCCTCTCCCCGAAGTCACGCAGCTCCCGCTCGAGGCGGCGCGCGTAGGGGTCGTCCGTCTCTGCGGTCGGCGGTACGGCCGCGCCCGGCTGGGGCCGGTTCCCCTGCCTGACCCACTTTTTCAGCATGATATAGACCAGGGCGGCCCCGCCCAGTATGGCGGCGAAGGGCAGCAGCCAGGCGGTCAGGTTAAAGCCCTTCTTGGGGGGCGACGCCAGCACCTGTTCCCCGTACTGCCGGACGAAGAGGGCGGTAATCGCGGCGGGGGGCAGCCCCTCGTCGATTTTCTGCTGCAGCAGGGCCGTCATCTGGCTCTTGGAGTGGCATTCAGCGTGGGTGCAGCTGTCCAGGACGAGCGTGCAGCCGCACTGGCAGATGAACCCCTTGGCAAGCTCGCTCAGCGTAGCGGCCCGGGCGATGGCCGCCGGAAACAGGGTCAGTCCCGTCACCAGCAGCACGATGCATAATATCCTTCTATATCCGGTTGTCGTTGTCAATCGGTACCTTCCTTTCGCGGTGCGGGGGCGGGCCTACCCTCGGGCCAGAAAGCCAGCAGCCCCCCGACGACCAGGACGATGCCGCCGAGCCATATCCAGTTGACCAGCGGCTTGACCATGACCTTGAAAGCGGTGGCCCCGCCGCTCTCGTCCCAGCCGATGAGGATGACGTAAAGGTCCTCCACCAGGTTGGAGCGGATGGCCACCTCGGTGACGGCCTGCTCATAGTTGCGGTGGAAGTACTTCTCCGGGGTCATCGTGCCGATGAACCGCCCCCGGTCGTAAACGTCCAGGCTGGCGCTGACGACCGTCTTGCTGATGGTATCGTAGGTGTCCAGGCCGTCGTAGGTGAGCACGTAGTTGTTAATTGTCATCGAATCGTTAGGCATCAGGGTGGCCTCCTTTTCCACGTCATACAGCGAGGAGCCCACGATGCCGATGGTAATGAGGATGATGGCCAGGTGCACGATGTACCCGCCGTAGCGGGGCCGGTTGGACATGATCAGTCCCCAGAATGATTTCAAATAGTTGTGGCCCCGCATGCGGTGGCGTGCCCTGGTGCCGCGGAACCACTCGTAGAAGACGGTGGCGACAACGAAGGCGCAGATGGTCAGGGCGACGATGGCGGGCCACTGCCGGACACCGGCAATGAAGAGGACAGCGGCCGTCAGCACGGCGGCCACGCCCGGAGCCAGGAAGTGGCGCAGCAGGTTCTTCGCCGAGGCCCGCCGCCAGCCGATGAGTGTGCAGATACCGGCCAGCAGGATGATAGCCAGGAAGATGGGGGTGTTCACCTGGTTGAAAAAGGGCGGGCCGACGCTTATCTTCACGCCCCTCACCGCCTCCGAGATAATCGGGAAGAAGGTCCCCAGCAGCACGGCGAAGGCCGCTCCCACCAGCAGCAGGTTATTGAGCAGGAAGGTGCTCTCCCGGGAAAGGAGCGACTCCATTTCCGATTCGCTCTTCAGGTCCGGGTAGCGGTAATAGACCAGCGCTACCGAGGTGATGACCACCGCCCCGATGAAGGACAGGAACATGGTGCCCAGCACGGGGTCAGCCGCGAAGGTATGCACCGACGAAAGCACGCCGCTGCGGGTGAGGAAGGTGCCCAGTATCGCCAGGACAAAGGTCAGCGTTATCAGCGAGATATTCCAGACCTTGAGCATCCCCCGTCGCCGCTGCATCATGATGGAGTGCAGGAAGGCCGTGGCCACCAGCCAGGGGACGAAGCTGGCGTTTTCCACCGGGTCCCAGGCCCAGTAGCCGCCCCAGCCGAGCTCGACGTAGGCCCACCAGGCGCCGATGAGGTTGCCGACGCCGAGGAAGAGCCAGGCCAGGAGCGTCCACCGCCGGACGACCATCAGCCACTCGTCGCCGAGGCGCCGCGTCAGCAGGGCGGCGAAGGCAAAGGCGAAGGGAATGCTGAAGGTGACGTACCCGGAGAGCAGCGCCGGCGGGTGGAAGAGCATCCCCGGGTTTTCCAGCAGCGGGTTCAGCCCGTAGCCCTCGGCCGGGGTGAAGGGAAGCTCCTTAAAGGGATTGGCCACGGTGAGCAGCAGCGCCAGGAAGAAGGCCTCGATGAACATGAGCGTGGCGGCCGCATAGGGCACCAGCTCCCGGCCGGTGTCCCGCTTTTGCAACACGGCGATGATGGAAAATATGGCAAGCAGCCAGGCCCAGAACAGCAGCGAGCCGGTGTTGCCCGCCCACAGGGCGCTGAGCAGGTAGTTCCAGGACAGGCCGCTGCCGGTGTACTGGGCCACGTACTCGATGCGGTAGTTGTGGGTCAGCAGGGCAAACAGCATGATGCCCACCGCCAGCGTCACCAGCCCCCCGACCACCAGCAGGGAGTTGCGGGCGCTGCGGGCCAGCGCCGGGCTTTTACCCCTCCCCGCGAAGACGAAGGCGAAGACCGCGTAAACCGCGGCTACCAGGGCCAGCAGCAGGCTGATATAGCCGAAGTCCGCCATGAATTAGTACCCCCGCCCTTCCTCGGCGGCCTCGTACTTGGAAGGACACTTGGCCAGCAGGGTATGCGCCCGGAAGACGCCCCCCGCCTCCAGCCGTCCCTCCACCACCACCTCGGCGTCTTCCTTGAAAGTGTCCGGCACCACGCCGCTGTAAACCACCGGCAGGCTTCCCTCTTTTTCGTAATCTTCAATGGTGAACTTCAGCCGCGTGTTCTGTGACTCGCTGACGACCGACCCGGCCCCGACCCGGCCATGCACCCGCACGTTCTCCCCCTGGAGGGAGCCAGCCCGCGCCAGGACCTCGTTAACTTCATAGTAGTAGGTGGCCGCGCTGGAGAGGCCCATGAAGCTGAGATACCCGATAGCGACGACGACGATAATCCCGCCGATGAGGAATTTACGGTTCTTCAATATCCGCCTTTCAGTCCCCGCCGCCCCGGAAGGCGAGGTATATCTACATTAATGATATCAGCGGCCGCTGAGGTCAAGATTAGGGGAACATTAGAAAATGCTTAGAAGTTGATGAGAAGGAACGGGGAAGGGGCGGCAACTTGACCGTGTCCCGCTTACCATCTATGATGAACCTGGGTGCTATTGCGCCTCGCGGGAGATTAATCAATGCGTATTCTGGTCGTGGATGACGACCCCGAGATTGTCAGCTTCGTCAGGCGGGGCCTGGCCTACGAGGGCTACACCGTGGACACGGCCGCCGACGGCCGCGAGGCGCTGGCTAAAGCCCGGGACATGGCACCGGACCTGGTGGTGCTGGACATCATGATGCCCGGGACGGATGGGCTCGAGGTGGCGCGGCGCCTGAGGGAGGGCAGCGATATCCCCATCATCATGCTGACCGCCAAGGGCACGGTGGCCGACAAGGTGACCGGCCTGGAGAGCGGCGCCGATGACTACCTGGTGAAGCCCTTTGCCTTCGACGAGCTGCTGGCCAGGGTGCGGGCGCTGCTGCGGCGCCGCCAGCCCCGGGAGGGGGAAGCCCTGCGCTTCGGGGACCTGTCGCTGGACACGGCCACCCGCGAGGTCAGGCGGGGCGGCGGACTCATCGAGCTGACCGCCCAGGAGTTCGACCTCCTGGAGCTTTTCCTGCGCCATCCCCGCCAGGTGCTCAAGCGAGACCTGATTTACGAGCGGATCTGGGGCTACAACTTCGAGGGCGAGTCCAACGTCATCGAGGTCTACGTGCGCTACTTGAGGTCGAAGCTGGAGGCCGGCGGCCGGCCCCGGCTGATTCATACCGTCCGCGGCGTCGGGTACGTGCTGAAGGAGTAGTCCATGCCGATTCGCTGGCGGCTGACGCTGTGGTTCGTCCTTATACTGTCGGTCATTCTCATCCTCTCGGGCGTGGTGCTCCATATCCTGCTCCAGCGCTACCTCATCAACCAGGTGGACGACAGCCTCCGGGTGAACTCGGCGCGGGTCCACGGCACGCTCGACCTGCACGAGGCGCCGGAGCCGCTGGACTACGCGGTCATCCATTCCAAGCTGCCGCCGGTCAACGAGTTCGCCTCGCCGGGCATCTACATCCAGCTCATCGACCGGAACGGCGGGGTGGTTGTCAAATCGAGCAACCTCGGCGAGTTGGAGCTGCCGGTAAATCCCTCACTCATCTCGCGGGGGGTTCGCCGGAGAGGCGGCCATCGCCACGGTGTCCGCCGGGGGCAGCGCCATGGTGCGGATAATGATCTCGCCGCTGTACCTCCAGGACCAGGTGCTCCTCCTCGAGGTGGCGCAGTCGCTGAACCACGTCGCCGATACGATGGGGCAGGCGAGGTGGGCGCTGCTGGCCAGCACGCTGGTGGCCCTGATACTGGCGGCGGTATCCGGCGGGGCCATCGTCCGGGGGGCGCTCTTTCCGGTCAGCCGGATTTCCCAGACGGCGCGGAGCATCGAGGCCAGCTCCGACCTCTCCCGGAGGGTGGGCTATGCCGGCCCGGCCGACGAAATCGGCGAGCTGGCCACCACCTTCGACCACATGATTGAGCACCTCGACCGCGTGTTTCAGTCGCAGCGGTACTTCGTCGCCGACGCCTCCCATGAGCTGAGGGGGCCGCTGACCGTCATCCGCGGTAACCTCGACCTGCTCAAACGCCAGCTCAGCCAGGAAGACCGGGAAGAGTCACTCCGGGCCATCGAGCGGGAGTCGATGAGAATGTCGCAGATTGTCGACGAGCTGCTCCTCCTCGCTGAAGTGGAATCCGGGCAGATTGCCCGGCGGGAGACCGTCCCGCTGAAGAGCCTCCTCCTCGAGGAGGCGGAGCGGGCCGGGAGCACGGCGGGGGGACACCAGATTAAGGTGGCGCGGCAGGAAGACTTGTCCGTCACCGGCGATGCCCAGCGACTCCGCCAGCTGCTGGCGAACCTGGCGGACAACGCCGTCAAGTACACCCCGGAGAAAGGGACGGTGACGCTCTCGCTCTACCGGGACGGCGACCGGGCCTGCCTGGAGGTGGCCGATACCGGTATCGGCATACCGCCGGAGCACCTGCCACATATCTTCGACCGCTTTTACCGGGTGGACAAAGCCCGCTCCCGGGGCAGCGGCGGCACCGGCCTGGGCCTGGCCATCGTCAAGGGCATCGCCGAGCAGCACGGTGGCGATGTCACGGTGACCAGCCGGCCCGGCAAGGGGAGCACCTTCACCGTGCGCCTGAAACTCTAAGCATCCTCTAAGCTTTCTTTAACGCCCTTCTCATCAAACGGTGGCATCATGGATAGTGGAGGGCCATATCCGTTTTGCCGTTCCCCTCCCGGAAAATCGATGAGTGGGGTTAAATTACTTACCGTAGCCGTCGTCGTTATCGCCATCGTCGGGGTGGCGCTGGGGCTCTTTTTATTCTCACATGAGACGGAGAGCGCGGCACCGCCCGGGATGGCCATGATGGACGAAATCCCCCACGACATGGGCATCAGCTACCTGCCGGTCACCGAGGGGGTGGCGGACTACTACGGGCTCGGTGTGCGTTACGGCGCCCTGATTACCGAGGTGGCCCCGGACAGCCCCGCCGGGCAGGCCGGGGTGATGGCCGGGGACGTTATCATCAGCTTCAACGGCGACACCCCCCGGGAGCAGGCACCCCTGCTGGGCATGATGATGGCCTGCCCCGTCGGGCAGACGGTGCGCCTCGAAATCTGGCGGCACCAGCAGGTACAGACCCTGGAGTTCGTGCACTGGCAGCGGTAAGGGCGGAATTCACACCGTAATCTCATCGTTTTATAATCATGGTCTAAGGTAGCGGTCGTAGAATAACAACAGGAGAAGAAGATGATTGAGTTTCTGCAGAGCAACGGTTTCTGGATATTCATCGTGCTGTTCTTCGGGCTGGTACTCTGGAGACAGCTGCGGGGGCGCGGCGGGGGCTGCTGCGGCGGCGAGCACGGGCATGAAGCCGTCAAAAAGGACGACACCGCCGGCCATCAGGGCGGCGGCTGCCACTAGAAGGTAGACTTCGCGAGTAATAAAAAAACGCAAGGAGGGTAAAAATGAAAAAGGTTCTGGTAATCGGTCTGGTAGTCCTGGCCCTCAGTGTCACGGCGTTTTTCGCCATCCCGGCCTTCGCTCACTGGCCGACGGGCGGCGACGAGGGGGGGAATGAAGCCTGGCAGGCGATGCACGAGGCCTGCGAGGAAGGCGACTGGGAAGCGATGGCCGGGGCCGCCGAGGCCTACCACGAGGATAACGACGACGACCATTGCAGCTTCGACGGGGACGAGGATGGGGACGTCAGTTACTCCGGCTGGGGCGGCATGATGGGTGGCGGCATGATGGGCGGCTGGCGATAATCGGTCAGGGCTTGTTACGAGGGGCAATGGACGACGGATAGATACGACGCCATTGCCCCCTGCTATTTTATTTATCCCGGGAAAGCCTGGTTTCAGACGTTGCGAACCTCGAATATTCCGTGAAGATATCTCATGTTCCCCGTCGTTGTGCCATCTTTTAAAATTTAGCGGTTAAATGAATAACCGGTTTGTATCGCATCACGGGCATGATTTATGATAACAAAGATGGCCAGGTGATGATCAGCGGATTTTGCCCACGGTTTGAACGAGGAGGCATTATATGGAGAGATTAGCCCGAAAAGTTGCCGTAATTACGGGGGGAGCCAGGGGAATAGGTAAAGAAATAGCCCTGACTTTCGCCCGCGAGGGGGCGGATATCGTCATCGGGGATATAATACCGTTAGAAGCAACCGAGCGGGAGATTAAAGATTTAGGACGAAGAGTTATCGCGGTTAAGACCGATGTAGCTGTCAGAGAAGATGTTAAGAACCTGTTTGATAGTGCCATCAACAATTTCAAGCAGGTTGATATACTGGTGAACAATGCCGCAATCGTTCGGCGCGCGTCCCTGTTGGAGATGACCGAAGATATCTGGGACGCCGTAATAGATGTAAACCTGAAAGGGACTTTTTTATGCACTCAGGCCGCCGGGAAAAACATGGCCGCGCGCAAATATGGCAAGATTGTCAACGTAGCCTCGATTGGCGGGTTAATCACCACGCCCGGAGTGCCGGCCAACTACGCCGCCTCAAAGGCCGGAATCATCCAGTTGACCAAGGTTTCCGCCCGGGAGCTGGGACCTTACGGGATAAACGTTAACGCTATTGCTCCGGGACTGGTGGTGACCGAAATGACCCATTACGGGAGAACCGAGGCGGAAGTCGAGAAATTCATCGAAGACGGGAAAAAGTCGGCGGTTCTCGGTAGAGTCGGCTTCCCCCGGGACATCGCGAATCTGGCACTGTTCCTGGCCTCGGATGAATCATCCTTCATCAGCGGGCAGGTTATCGCGGTTGACGGGGGACATGTGGGTTTAATGTAGATATCCGGTGTACCGGGAGGGAACGGCCCCGGCCGCTCTCCCGCCGTGAATACGGAGTGAGCCGTGACATCAAGGCAGATTGCTAGCTGCCTTCGTAGCCCCTGGGGCCCTGCCGCCTTTCCAGGTAATCGGCGCCTTTAGCCGGTGGACGCTTCCTGAGCTCTTCCCTGAGTCGCCCGGTGGCTTCCAAATCGACCGCCAGGTTTTCCGGGTCCCAGTGCGGGTCCCCTGTGATAACCACCCCGTAGTCCCTTTTCGCGCCCTCGATGCTGACGTACTCGTTACGGACATCGCGCTTGACCGCCTCGATATCCCTCTCCAGGGGGTCGCCCCAGCCGCCGGCGCTATTCGTTAAATATCTCCATATGCTACCCGGGACGTTCTTGTAGGAATTCTTGTAGTTGAAAGACCTCAAGGGGTAAAAATACTCTCCCTTTTCACGGTCGGTCAGGTGTGTCTCCGGGTCCACGACGCCGGCAAGAACCTTGCTGTTCTGGTATGACGCGGCGTCCAGGGACATAATCCTTTTCTCTTTGACGACGTCGAAGTCCTCCGGCAGCCAGGTCCAGACGCCGCCGGTCGAACCCGCCTTCCCGCTATTCACTCCAAAGCCGGTGGGTATCTTGTAATGCAGGGGCATGGAGTAAGACTCACAATCGGTCGGCAGAAGGAAGTCAGTGACTCTCGCCAGCCCGCCGCGGTACCTACCGGCTCCCGCCGTATCGATAACATTCTCTTTTCTTAGCAAAATGACCGGGGTGTCGAGCTCGATAGCCTCGGTGGCCGGGTCAAAACCGTTGCCGAGGTAAGAAGCGGTGCCGTTGACGCCGTCTCCCACCTTGGTAGCGCCCAGGGGCCCGTGTTCCGCCCCGACCTGCCCCATGGTGACCCAGGGACGGCCGTCGGGGAAGGCGCCGCTACTGATGTGCATGTTGAGGGAACCGTAGCAGCCGGCGATGGCATTTTCCCCCAGGGCCGGCGCCAGGGCCTGAAGCGTGGCCGTAAGGACACCCTCGGTTGATTCAAAATAAAGACATATGGCGCCCTCGGGGGGTAACGCCCGGAGCATCGTTCCCGCCGGCAGGACTATATCAAAAGGTCTCATCGCCGCCGAGGTTATGGGCGACTTCGGGTCGAGGCAGTACTTCATGCCAATCATGACGGCACACTTGGTGTCCAGGGAGCTGGCATTGATAGATGTCCGTGCCTGCCGGTGCGTTCCCGAGAAATCAAGCTCGGCCCTATCCCCTCTGACTTTAATCTTAAAGTAAATGGGGTACTCCTCACTATCGTCAACCGCGTCACAATCCGTCATCTGTGTTGCTTCATAATCACCGTCGGGGATACTCAGTAGCGCCCGCCGCATGGACTCCTCAGTGGCATCGAGGATATAAAGCATGGCACCATGAAAGGCCTCCAGGCCGTACTTTTCAATAGTCTTTAAGACCTCTCGTTCGCCCATCAGCATGTTTTGGTAAGCCGCTTTGATATCCGTCAGCAGGATTTCGCCGAATCGCGTATTGTCGAAAAAGAGCTGCCAGGTATGCCTGATAGGCTTGTCTTCATGGTAGAGAAGCATGGGCGGCAGCAAAAGGCCGTCCTCGAACTTGTTGCGCTTCGTCCCGCTGAACCCCCCGGGCACCGTGCCGCCCATATCAATAAGGTGAATTTTCATCGTGATGAAGGCTACTATCTTCCCCTGCCAGAAAACAGGGCGGGCGAACATGCAGTCCTGGGCATGGGTCCCTATGCGTTGAGGGTCATTGCAGACAACTACGTCACCGGACTCCAGATTTTCCGGCCCGAACTCTTCAACAACGTTTCTCACCGCCTCCGGTATCGTTCCGATTAGTGCCATCACGCCGTCGTTCACGGCAACCATGGGACAACCCATCTCCGGAGGTCCGGAGAGGGTTGCGGCAAGGTCATACCAATCCCGGAGAATGATTGAGAATGCCGTGCGTTGCAGGCCCCGGCACATGCGCTGGACCAGGTATTTATACCCGTTGCTCAGCATGATGGCCGTAAACCGGTCACAGTTATACTTTGCCCTGAACTCCGCGGCCGTGAGTTCTTTGATTAACTTCTTACCCTTTTCCATAACCACTTCTTTCAATGCGTATTTCTTCGTATTGGCCGATGGTGGCCGTTTGTCCGGCGCAAACCATGGTTGTTGACACGGGCTCCCGGATAATGGCCGGGCCGGTGATTGTATCGCCAAAGTAAAGCTCGCCCCTTTCGTACTCCATTACGTTGGCCTCCGCCTCCGGCACGTAAGACAAATGCCGGGGGACTCCGGTTGGCTTGCCCGTTTTTCTCTTCGGCACCAGCTTATATTCACCCTTGGCCATGGGCAGAACACAGGAAGTGCGGTAGGAACAGGCTATCACCGGCAGGTAAGGGAACTTATTGCCCCACATCTCCAGATAGCCCTCGTTAAAGGCTTCGATTAACGCCTCTATCGACCCGGCCGTAATACGCCCGGATGGTACGGGGGTGAAAGGCGTTTCCCAGGTCTGCCCCGAGTACCAGCCGTCAAAACTCCTGACGAAGCGGACTTCTTCCCGGTTCACGTGCTCGGGCAGCCTGTCCAGGATTGTTTGCTCCATGTGATGGTAGACTTCGTCTATTTTCCTGGCTGTTTCCTCATCGGGCGTTAATGTAATGTAAGCACTCCGGTAGTCGGTAAAAGTGAGGTCGCCGCCGGTTAGACCGAGGGCGGAGAAAAGCCCCGGATACGGCGGCACGACGACGCTCTTAACCTCGAGCCGCTCCATCAACTGCGGGAGCATCATCGGCCCGGCCGAGCCATAGGCAAACAGGACGTAATCCCTGGCATCGATACCTCGCTCGATGGTGACACCGGCTATTCCTTCGGCGACGTTCGTCAGCCCCAGCTCGTACGTTTGCCTTACCTTGGTGGGGAAGTCTGCTTTCAAGGGAAGGTCTTTAAAAGCCTTCTCGGACAGTTCAGGATAGAGGAGTTTTTCGCCGCCGAGGAACTTTTTCTCATCCAGTATCCCCATCAGCAGGAAGGCATCCACCAGCGTTGGCTGCGTCCCGCTGCCGTAGCAGGCCGGCCCCGGGTCCGCCCCGGCACCCTCCGGCCCCACGCGCAGCTCTCCAAACGGGCCGACATAGGCGATAGACCCGCCTCCCTGGCCTATGCTGAAGATTTCGTTGGACAGGGTATTGACGATAACATCATGCTCAATCTCGTATTCCGTCTTGACAACCGGTTTGCCGTTTCTTATCAGACTGATGTCAGTGCTCGTCCCGCCGACGTCGCAACAGATGATATTAGACTCGCCAGTCAAGCTGCCGAGACGGGCGCTGGAGACCGTGCCCGCGGCCGGTCCCGAGTACATTATCCTCGAAGGCTTCTCCATGGCAAAGTCGAAGGGAATGAGCATGGCCGCCGAATCGACGAGGTTCAGGTCACCGGTGAACCCCGCCTCTTTAAGCCCCTTCCGGAGCCGTGTGATATAGGCGCCGTAGACCATTTTCATGATGACGTCCATCACCGTGGTGGAGGCCCGGGCATATTCTTTGCCCAGGGGACTGACTTCGCTGGATATGGAAACCGCGACATCTCCCATGATTTCTCTCACCAGGGCTTCCAGCTTCCTCTCGTGCTCGCCGTCGATATACGCATTGATAAGGCAGATGGCCACCCCCTTGACCTGGCACTTCTTCAGAACCTCTATCTCTTTTCTGGCCTGCTGTTCATCGAAGGGTATGAGCACCACCCCTTTACTGGTTATTCTCTCTCTTATTCCCCGGCGCAAATACCGTTCCACGAACGGTCTACCGGAGTCTCCACATCCCCTTCTCCAGTCCGCGTCCGTGAGCGATTCCATGGGTTTCCAGGCGCGGGCAAAGTCCAGGATATCGCGGTGCCCCTCCGTGGTCAGGAAGGCGACCTTGGGGAAATTCCTGGTGAGAATGGCATTCAACCCGCATGTCGATGCATGATTAAGCATGTCGTGGTTTTTGATGCCCACCCTCCTGGCACCTTCGATGACGGAGTTCTCCATAGCCTTTACATCGGTTGGCACTTTTACGGCGGTGATGTTCCCCTTCTCATCAATGGCGATGGTATCTGTGAACGTTCCGCCTACATCAATAGCTATCATCTCGTCTCTCTTTCCAGGATTCCTTTTATCTTTTTCTACATCAGCTTCCAGAGGAGTGTGCAGGGGGCATACTGGTTTTCGCTTCTCTTTCTCTCTATCGAGGCGAGACAGTTCTGGCATTTCACCACATTCCACCAGCCGCCATCGGATAGGACCCGGTAGGCGGCAATATCGTGGCTACCGCATGCCTGGCAGGCTCCTTTCACCTTCTTCTTCTCCTCACTAGGTTTTTCTTCTGACGGTCTCGGGAAACCATTCATTGGCCGTACCTCCTCTCTTGTAAAAACCAGACGCTTCCGGGTCCGTCCGGGCATGTTTGGCCGGTAAACTCTAGCTACTTACGGTTTTTCAGGCGCGGGGCAAAATTCCCGTGTCAGTTTTACCAGTAAAGCGGCGCCGGCGGCAATTTGACAACTTATTTAGGTACGAGTATATGATGATAGTATATTTAGCTAACAGGGTTTGTCAAAATTATATTTCTGCCGGAGTGGCGTGGATACGCCGATGCTGCACAAGGCATGGGACGGCCCGGATGGGAAGATGCAGGAACCGGTGGGCTGGCTCAAGAAAGCCCCGATTGACCGGCTCGTATCTCCCGAAGAAATTGCGCCGGCGATACTATTCCTGGCCTCTGATGACTCATCCTTCGCGACCGGTTCAACCCTGGTCATCGATGGCGGGTTCCTGGCCATATAGACAGAAGACGTGGAAATGGAGGCGAGCCATGTATAAAATATCCGGTGTCCATCACGTGGCGTTGGGTGTGGAGAGCCTGGAAAAGATGAAGGCGTTTTATCAAGGGGTGCTGGCATGTAGTAAGGTATTCGCCGAAATGCCGGAGGCCGAGCACGAGCCCATGAGCGAGCTACTACGAACACCGGGCATCGTGTACTCCGCCATTTTGTGCCGCCAGGAAGCCGGGGGCATTATTTTCGAGCTGGTCCAGATGGCCATGCCGGCGCCGCGCGCTATTCGCCGGGATTTCAGGTACGGCGATATCGGGGTGGCTAAAACGACCATCGCGGTCTCTGATTTAGAACGGTTTTACGGAGAACAAAAAGGCAGGATTAATTTCCGCTCCCGACCCAAGTCAGTGAAGATTCCGAAATGGGGGAGTTACAACTTCGTTTACTGCCAGGACCCGGAAGGAAACCTGATAGAACTGGTCTCCGGCGATAACCTGCCGGCCCGAGACGGATTCGGCGGGGCTCTCTGGGTGGGAGTCAGCGTTAGCGACCTCGAGCGGTCGATGTCCTTCTACCGGAAGCACTTCAGGATGGACAAAGTAATTATCGACGTTCATGAGGACTTTTCCGGGGTTGTCGACGAGGTTTCCGGCGGCCATCAGACCAGGGTGCTCTCCTGCCTGCTCGCCAACAGCCAGGGTGACGGCATGGTCGAACTTTTCGAAGTTAAGAGACCGCGGGGCAGGTCCATCCCGTTCGCGACGAGGTGGGGAGATTTCGGCTACCTGCAGTTATGCTTTAACTGCGACAATGTTGAAGAGATGGCTGCCTATTGTGAAAAAGAGGGCCTGGACTTCCTGACCCATCTTAAAGTGTTTAATGATGAGCGTGCCGGTGCATTCATATATGTCCGGGACCCGGATGGGATACCAGTGGAGTTTCTGGGCTTCAGCCAGTAGCGCGCAATTTTAACCTCACCCGGTTTCCGGAGAAGGTCATCTATTGTTGGATTTCAGGGGCTCGACCCGGGCGGTACGTGAGCATTATAAAAAATTGAGATAAAAATATGCTTAGATAGAATACCCGATGCGTGCCCCGTCAGCTATCGCATCCACTATCAGACCGGGCTCCACGCAGCTGCCGATGGTGAAGGTTTCGGGCGCCTTTCCCTCCAGACTTTTTAAGACGCCGGTATTCGGCAGGAAGGGCAGGGCAATCACTACGGTATCCGCCTCGAGGGTCCGCCGCTTTCCTTCACGGTCGGTAATGACCAGTCCCTCGCCGGTTATTTCCTCGTATTTGACCCCGGTAAACCTGGTGACGCCTTTCTTATCCAGCCACGGAAATAATCGAAGCTGGTCCTCGACCGCTATTCCTTCTCCCAGGGCTTCTTCCGTATGCACGATGGTGACCTTTCTCCCCCGCTTGGTTAGAAATTCGGCCAGCTGGCAACCCTGCATGGCGCCGCCGATAACCACCACTCTTTTCCCGATAGGCATCCAAAATTTTGTCAGCCGTTCTATCGCCTTCGGTCCCGGGAATCTCAGATAAAACTGCAATCGCTTGTGCAGTGCCCCGCTGCCGACCACATTGCGCCGATGACTTCCGGGTATCTCGAAGTTGTTATCTACGGGACCAACCGCCAGGACGAGGACATCCGGCTTGAACTCCTCGATTGTCTGAGAGTTCACCTCTCTACCCAGCTTTACCGTCACGCCTCCTTTGGCTATCTGTGTTTTGAAATAGCGAACCAGGGCCAGACGGTCATCAAGCTCGATTTCCTTTACAATTGCGGATATGGGTATCAGTCCTCCCAGTTCATGGCCCTTCTCGCAGAGCATTACTTCATGGCCTCTCAGTGCCGCCACCCGCGCTGCCTCCATCCCGGCCGGGCCACCGCCAGCCACCAGCACCCTTTTCTTCGGCTGAGCGGGCCTGACCGCGTATTCTCGTTCTCTCCCCAGGGCCGCGTTCACCGTGCACTGAAGCGGCTGGTTCTTATTACGGACGTCGATGCAGTACAGACAGCCCGTACACGGTATGATATCCTCCAGTCTTCCCGCGGCTACCTTGTTGGGTAGTTCCGGGTCTGCCAGCAGTCGCCGGGTCATACCGACGAAGTCGAGCTTACCCTGTCTTAAGAACTCCTCTCCGAGTACGGGGTCGAGCCGGCAGGCGCAAAAGACCGGAACCGATACCACCTTCTTGACCGCTTCAACCAGGGGCACCAGGGCGCCCTTCCCCTTACGACTCCAGTCCAGGTCTTTGGGCAGGGACTCCGGCGGTTCCGGATAGAGCAGCCGGTCAGGATGAAGCAGTCCGTCACGGTGACCGTAGCTGTGGGCCCGGCAATGGATGGCATCGGCGCCGGCGTCCTGTAGAAATTTAGCGAATTGTACGCCTTCCTCTATCGTCGTACCCTTCTCGTGGCCGTATTCGGTGATATTAATCAGGCAGCTTACCGGGAAGTCCTTTCCGAGGCGTTTTTTAATCTCCCGCACGATATCACACATAAAACGGGCCCTGTTTTCCAGAGTCTGGCAGCCGTATTCGTCGTCACGCTTATTCCAGACACGCGAGAAGAAGGTATTAATCTGATGACAGGTGGCGCCGTTTACCTCGACTCCGTCAAAACCGGCCCTGGCGGCCCTTTCGGCGGCTTTTGCCCAGATGTCAACGTACTCTTTAACCTCGGCCAGACTTAGTCCCCGGGGTACGTCAAAGCCCGGCCCGGGCAGCTCTTCCCTGGTCAGGGCCGAGGCGGCCTTCGTATCACGCTTCGGCAGCAGTCCGGTTGGATTCCAGGGCCCGGCGTGTTGAAACTGTAAAAATACGGGGCAGCCGTGCTTATGGATAACTTCAGTCAGTTCACTGTAACCCGGAATATATTTATCATCATCGAGGTGGAACTGGACCGGCGGGTGCTGGACGCCCAGAGGGTATTCGACGCCGCACGATTCCACGATAAGCAGGCCGACGCCGCCTTTAGCCATGTTCTCGTAGTAAGCCTTAACCCGTTCGCCGACATAGCCGCTTGGCTCGATAAAGGACGTCCCGTTGGCCGTCTTTATCATCCGATTCCGGGTCTTTACCCGGCCGATTTTCGATGACTCCAGCAGCTTCTCGAACCTTGAATTAACGCTCACTAATCTATCTCCTTTCAGACCTGTGGGTTATCGTATATTTTACTACAACTTCGACGATTAAAATTTTGCTGCCGGCCATTCCCGTCCTCAGTGTTAGTATAAGACGAAGAGCACCGTTTATCAAAAGGCACGGCTGGTATAGTTTAATCGTTCAAAAGCGTGATTGACATTACCTCACCGACGTAATAATATAGCTATCAAAAGACCGAGGGAGGACCATGGATAAGCAGGAATTAAAACGGCTGACGGTCTCTGTTTTTGAAAAACTCCGGGAGAATATCAAGAATGGCGACAAGGAAAAAGCGCTGGAATTAGTGGATGAAATCGACCGCACCAAGCATGACTTTGACGAATCCTACCGACAGTGGCTTGACCTGATGCTCACCTATATTGCCGATAATCTGGGGGAAGAGGCATTGGACGAGATACACCGGGAAAACGGCGAACGCGCCCTCTGGCCCCGTCTCGGGTGGATATTTGACCCGATAAGTATCGAGGAGAAGGTCAGAAAGAGGGCCGCTACCTGGACACATTTTCACATGACCAACCTCGACGCCATAGAAGAGGACGATGAAAAATTCACCTTCAAGATACAATGCGATTCCGGGGGCTCAATCAGGATGTGGCCGGAGTACGGCAAGACCAAGGAAGCCCACCCCTGGAGCCACGGTGAGAAAGGCTTTTCCTACTACTGTGCTCACTGCCCCATCGTCCTGGAAATGATGGCCATAGAGAAAATGGGATACCCTGCCTGGGTAAGCGAGCCTCAACCGGGTGGGAAGTGTATCCAGTACCTGTACAAGGACCCGGAGAAAATACCCGATAAATATTACAAACGCCTCGGAAAAGAAAAGAAGAAGGCCAAGTGAGGCGGCGATATTTAGACCGGACCTTCGGGCTTGAGCAAAATATACAGGGTGTTATTTGCCGGCTATAATATCGTACCGCTGTCACCGGACGGACAAGGTTCAGAAGGGTTAGCGGGGTAACCCGTTAATCTTGCTAACCTATAGTCCCCCGGAATCTTCAGGTGAGTAGCAGCCGAAATCTATCGCCGGTGTGGCACGACTGGTGCCGCTTATTTTCGCTGGAAATCGGAGCGCGCCATGACGGGTCGCGAGTCTTCCCGGGGTGACTAAAATGCCTACGGGGGCGCATCAAAGGTACTCGATAAACAGCGTGATCGGTTGCCGGTACCAATGAATATCAGGTATCTGGTAGGAAGGTATGATAACGGGTAATACTCAGTTTAAGAAGCTGTTTGAGCCGGGCAAGATAGGGCGGATGCTGATAAAGAACCGGGTAGTGATGGCGCCCATGGGAACGAACTACTGCCGGAACAAGGGCTATATCAGCCAGCGAATTATCGACTACTATGAGGCAAGAGCCCGGGGCGGTGCCGGATTGCTTATTATCGAGGGGATGGCAGTAGAATCACGAGCGAGGCGGCGCTTTACCGAGCTGTCTCTGGCCAACGATAGTTATATACCCGGCCTCCGTCGGCTGGTGGAGGCTGTCCATAAGCGCGGTGCCAGGATTGCGCCCCAATTGCTCCACCGTGGCCAACAGGCGAGGTCGATAGTCACCGGGCAACCGCCGGTGTCTCCTTCCCCCTTCTCGATAACCGGAGGCGAGATACCCCACGAATTGACCGTTGATGAAATCGACGAAATCGTAGGCCGGTTCGCGGCAGCGGCCAACCGGGCTAAAGAAGCCGGATGTGATGGCGTGGAGCTGCATGCCGCGCACATTTACCTTATCTCCCAGTTCCTCTCCCCGGCGGCCAACAAGCGCACCGACAGGTATGGCGGCACGCTCGAGAACCGGGCGAGGTTCTTCATGGAAATCATACGTGCCATAAGAAAGGCAGTCGGCCCGGACTACCCGGTCTGGTGCCGGATTACGGCCCAGGAATACGGAATAGAGAGCGGTATCACCCTGGAGGAGACCAAACAGGTAGTCCGGATGGCCGAGGAGGCGGGCCTTGATGCCATCAATGTCTCAATATTTGGTTACGGCGTCTTTGACCCGGTAAGTCTGCCGGACGTACCGGGAGCCGAGTTGCCGCTGGCGGCAGAAATTAAAAAAGTGGTCCACGTGCCGGTGATAGCGGTCGGCTGGCTTAACCCCGAGGTCGGTGAGCGCGCGCTTGAAGAAGGGCTGGCTGATTTCATCTGCATCGGCAGACGCCTGTTAGCCGACCCTGAAATTGTTGTTAAGGCGCGTTCGGGCGGGATTGAGGACATTAGACCCTGTATCGGGTGCCGGGAATGTATGCAAAGCACGGCGCTAAATCACGAACCCGTGCACTGCGTGGTAAATGCAAGTCTCGGCCGAGAAAGGCAGTACCGAATCAAGCCCGCGCCGAAGAAGAAGAGGGTGATAGTGGTAGGTGGCGGTCCGGCCGGGCTGGAAGCAGCCCGCGTGGCGGCTTTGCGGGGTCATAACGTGGTGCTGTTCGAGAAGGACGATAGACTCGGTGGCATGCTTAATCTGGCGGCGCTGCCCCCCTACAAGGAGCCGCTTTCCGAACTCAGCCGCTACCTGGCCAGGCAGGTAACCAAGGCCGGAGTGGAGGTCAGGTTGGGTTCCGAGACTACCGCCGAATTTATTATTCAAAGCCGGCCGGACGCGGTCGTAGTCGCCAACGGGGGCATTCCCTTATTTCCCCGAATCCGCGGTATCAATAAATCGAACGTGTTAACGGCCGTGGATGTCCTAGCTGGAAAGGCAACCGCCGGCAAGAACGCGGTCATTATTGGAGGCGGACTGGTCGGCTGCGAGACCGGGCTCTTTCTCGCGGTCAGGGGGCACGTTGTGACCATCGTGGAGGTACTGGAAGACCTGGCATCGGATATGGAGGTGGCCGCCGTCAGGCGGCGGCTTCTGGCCGGGCTGGCGGAAAACGGTGTGAGACAATTCACCGGCACGGAGTGTGAAGAGATAACGGGAAGCGGCCTGACCGTAACCACCAAAGAAGGGAAGCAGGAGGATATCCGGGCCAGCACCATCATAATCGCCGCCGGCTTTAAACCCAGGCCTGAGCTATTCCGGTCGCTCAGGGGAATGGTACCCGAGCTCCATCACATCGGTGACTCGTATCAACCGGCCAGGATTAGAGAAGCCATCGGCAGCGGTCTGCGCATCGGCCACGCAATATGACGGCCCGGCGATACGAAAAATGGGGATGGTCCGGCTATATTATTGACAACAGGAATTCGGCTGTGATACACTCAAAACCAATCTGATGAAAGCTTACGGTATCTGGAGTTGCCAGACCGAGATTGCTGGCCATCGGAAGCGGAAAATAACCTGCAGCGCCACTTGGCGATAGTTACCGGGGCGGCTTGGGGGTTGGTACGGAAAGAGGCGTCTTGCTCTCAGAAATCACAGAAAGATAACGGACTGATGCCAATTTATCATGAGAAACCGAAAGGGGGTGGTCTATATAAGTGTGATAAAAGTATCCGCTGAAAGTAAAAAGCAGGAATAATTTCAGTAT
>JBDRFW010000170.1:0-3721 GCA_043818415.1 Chloroflexota bacterium
CCGGCGGGCTCCTGGGCCTGCTCATACCGCCCAGCATAGAAATGATTGTCTATTCCACCATCTCCGGGGTATCGGTGGGGAAAATGTACCTGGGCGGTATTATACCGGGCCTGATTATGGCTGCCCTGTTCGTCCTTTATATTGGGGTGAGATGTCATTTTAATCCGGAATTGGGTCCGGCCCGGGTAGAGAAAATCAGCTGGCTGACTAGGGTAAAATTGCTCCGGAATATTTCCATGTCCGGCCTTCTGGTTTTACTGATTCTCGGCGGCATCTACACAGGCACCTTTACTCCCACGGAGGCCTCCGGCATAGGGAGCGCCGGGGCAATTATTATCGCCGGTATCAAGCGCACACTGACATGGAGAATGATTGCCGATTCCTGCAAGGGCACTATAAGACTCATCGGTATGATATTCTGGCTCATGGTAGCTGCTTCAGGGTTTAGCCAGGCTGTCATTGCTACGGAAATTGGCCCCTGGCTTACCATTACTCTGGGCCAAATAGCGCTGCCTTTCTGGATGGTACTTGCCGGGTTAATGGTAATACTAATGGTCATGGGCACCATGATGGGTGACCTTACCATTACATTACTTATGGTTCCCATTACCACTCCCGTAATGGCTGCGCTTGGCGTTGATCCAACATGGTTCGCCCTCCTTTTTGTCATCAATATGATTACCGCCTGGCTGACCCCGCCGTACGGCACGAGTCTGTTCCTGATGAGATTGCTTGTCCCTGAGGGAGTGACCATGGGCGATATCTACCGCTCTGTCATTCCCTTTTCCGGTCTGATGTTTCTTACCCTTATATTATGCGCCATCTTCCCGGAACTGGTTCTTTTCCTTCCCCGGCTGGTGCTGGGTGGGTAATAAAAGCTCTTTGCCAATAAAGGAGACCACCAGCTAGAATATGAGAGGAGGTTAAATTAACATGGGATTTACCGCAATAGAAAAGATTTTAATGAACCATTCCGTCAAGCCGGTGGATAAAGTATCCCCCGGAGACATCGTGACCGCCAATATCGACTTTATGGGCAGCCACGAGGGATGGGATGCCGGCAACTATGACAAGTTTGCCGGACTGGGCGAGGTGATAGGCGTCTTCGACCCGGAGAAGGTGGGCATTTTCATCGGCCATCACCTGTGCACGGGGCAGAATGACTTCGTGGCCGCCAACCAGAAGCTACAGAGGGAGTGGGCGGCGAAATACGGCGTTAAACTGTTCGACCTGGGGACGGGCATCTGCCATATACAGATAATGGAGCTGGGCATCGCCTACCCGGGGAGGCTCCTGGTGTTCGGCGATTCTCACACCTGTGCCTACGGGGCCGTCGGCGCCATGTCCACCCAGTGCGGCGCCGAGATGGTGGAAGTCCTGCTGACGGGGAAGATGTGGTTCAAAGTGCCAACCACGCACAAGTACATCATCGAGGGGAAGACCCCCAAGGGTGTCTATTCCAGAGACGTAATACAATACGTTGTCGGGCAGGTAGGGCTGGCCGCCTCGGTTTACAGCGCCATCGAGTGGGATGGCTCCTACATACATTCATTGCCCGTACCTTTGAGGTTCCCCTTCACGCTGATGACGGTAGAGATCGGGGGGAAGTGCTCTTTCATCGAGCCCGATGAGATAACGCTCGCTTATCTCAAGGACAGGGTCAAGGTACCTTTTAAAGTCGTGAAGAGCGACCCCGATGCCAAGTTCGAAAAGACGTTTAAATTCGATGTTTCCAAGCTGGAGCCACAGGTTGCCGCGCCGTCGTCTCCGGCCAACACCCAACGGATATCGGAGGCCAAGGGAGCCAGGATAGACCAGGTCTGTATCGGCACCTGCACCGGCTCCAGCATCTATGACCTGAGGGTAGCGGCCGAAGTGCTCAAGGGCAGGAAGGTCAAAGCGCGCACCCTGGTTGTTCCGGGGACCCGCGAGTCATTCCGCCTGGCGGCGGCCGAAGGGCTGTTCCAGGTCTTCGCCGATGCCGGCGCTGACGTGTTCCCACCGCACTGCGGCACCTGCCAGACTCTCAGCATGGGGCACCTGGCCCCCGGCGAGGTACAGATGCACTGCGGCCCGAGAAACTGGACCGGCCGGACGGCGGAAGGCTCTTTTGCCTACCTGGCCTCGCCAGCTACCTGTGCCGCTTCAGCGATTGAGGGGAAAGTGGCTGACTGCCGGGACTATTTATAGGAGGTAAATATCATGGATAAAGAATGGATTGTTGAAGGCAACGCCTGGGTAGTTGGCGACAACGTCAACACGGAAAGCATAGAACCCAGCCACTGGCAGCAGGAAGGTCGCGCCGCCCTGATGGAGCACATCGCCGAGCTGCTGATACCGGAATTCCCTAAAAAAATGAAGAAGGGTGATATCTGGGTAAGCGGGGCCAACCTGGGCTGTTCCTCTTCGAGGAATGCGGCCGGCTCCCTCAGGGAAAAGGGTATCGGCGCGGTCATCTGCAAGAGCGCTTCGAGGATTTTCTACCGGAACGCGCTCAATTCCGGACTGCCTATCTTCACCATCGGGGATGATGCCTACAAGATAAAAAAGGGTGACCGGGTGAGGGTCAATATCAGGACCGGTGAGATTCAGGACCTGACCACGGGAGGTAAGTTCCAGGGGCAGAAATTCCCGGACTTTATCATGGAGATAATCGAAGCCGGCGGCATCAAGGAAAAAATCCTGAAGAGAAAGAGCGAGTACCCTCTCATCAAGCAGGCACAAGGAGATGTGGTTAATGACTGATGATTTATCTAAAGTCGATAAAGCCCTGGGCCTGTTGAAACAGAAAGGCCTCGGCGGGCTGATGATATACTCCAACGGGACATGCAGCATGCTCCGCCCCAGCTACTTCCACTACTTTGCGGAACTGAGGCCGATGGGCCGCAATAATGCCCTGGTAATCTCCAAGTCCGGCGACGCTATAATGCTGGTTGAGCCCGCGTGGGACCAGGCCAGGGCAAGCCGTAAAAGCTGGGTGCGCGATGTCCGGGGCACGCGCGACTTCAACAATGACCTGGGAAGCATCATGACCTCCCTCGGGATGACCGGGACCGTGGGTGTGGCAGGTTTGCGGGAAATGACGGAGGCAGCCTGCCTTACCGTCAGCCAAAAGGCCAAGGTCCAGCCCGCCGACGACATCATTGAAGAAATAGCCAGAAAAAAGACCAGGAAGGAAATAGACAGCGTCATCAAAACGGCTCAAATCGCTGATATCGGCTTCAAGACGTTCCTGGAATATGGGCGCGTGGGCATCAAGGAATACGAGCTCTCCGCGGAAATGGAGTACGCCATGCGTAAAGCCGGAGCCGATGATAACTTTACCCTGCTCAGCTCGGGGAAACACAGTCATGCCATGCACCAGCCAACCGATAAAAGGCTCGAGGAGGGTGACCTGGTGCTCGGTGAGATAACGCCCCTCCGCGAGGGACAGTTCATCCAGCTCTGCCGGACGATGGTCCTCGGCAAGCCGAGCCCCCTCGTGGTGGAAAAATACGATATGCTCCTTCGCGCCCTGGACCACGCCCTGGAGCCCATCAAGCCGGGCGCTCCGGCGGCCCGGATATCCAGGAATATGAACAAGGTCATCGGTGATGCCGGCTATGCGGAGTACTGCTATCCCCCTTACATGAGAGCCAGGGGGCACGGCCTCGGGGTGGGGTCAATCGCTCCGGGGGGGAACATTGAACAATACAACAAAGAAAACCAACATAGGCCGCAG
>JBDRFW010000171.1:0-14242 GCA_043818415.1 Chloroflexota bacterium
TGGTGTAGCAGGTTGGAGAGGGGGATAAAGGGGGTGAGGTATAACCTGGATTCCAGCTTTCGCGGGAATGACAGTGGTGGTGGAACAGGGGGGGGAAGACAGGAAAGGCTCACCAGGATTTCTTTTATATTGTAATTGACACCCCCTTTAGGGCGATTTATAATGCGCTTGATTAAGGAGTAGAAATAATGAAAAAACCACTGGCTGTTGTTGGCCTAGTGTTTGGTATAATCGGAACCATCCTCGACATTTTTTGGTGGGTGACTTTCACAACCCATTGGAATGATTTGTCTTTTGTCATTAATAGCACAGATGGAGGTAATGACATCACCTTGTTGATGATTTCCTTCGTTGTATTTGGGGTTATAAGTGTATTTATGGTTTATAGCGGTTGTAAAAACCTGAAATAAAAAGGAACAATCGCTAGAGTATTTTTTATTCCCTAGTACTCGTCTGAGCTGAAGTTCTTAATCTGCTCGTAGCTGAAGACCGGGCCGTCCCGGCAGACGTAGATTTCCCCGATGTTACACCGGCCGCACTTGCCGATGCCGCACTTCATCCGCTTCTCCAGCGTGGTTATCATCTGCGCCGGCGTAAAGCCCAGCTTCTCCAGCACCGGGAAGGTGAACCGAATCATCACCGGCGGTCCGCAGACGATGGCCACCGCGTTCCTGGCGGACGGCGCCGTCTTCTCCGTGACAGCCGGCACAAAGCCGACGTTGCCCGTCCAGCCCTCCGCCTCGCGGTCCACGGTGGTAGTCATCTTCACCGTGCTGTCCTTCTCCCAGGCCTCGAGGTCGTACTTGAAACAGAGGTCGAGCGGGCTGCGCGCCCCGTAAACGATATCGACGTTACCGTACTTATCGCGGTTATCGATGACGTTCCAGATGAGCGACCGCAGCGGGGCCAGCCCGATGCCCCCGGCCACGAAGACCAGGTTCTTGCCCGCCAGGTAGTCCAGCGGGAAGCTGTTGCCGAAGGGCCCGCGTAAGCCTATCTCCGCCCCCACGCCGAGCCGGTGCAGGGCGTTGGTGACCTTCCCCGCCCGCTGCACGGCAAACTCGTAATGGTCGCGGCGGGTGGGGCTGGACGAGATACAGAAGGTGGCCTCCCCGACCCCGAACACCGAGTACTCCCCGAACTGCCCCGACTCGAAGGTGAACTCTTCCTTGAGCTTCTCATCCTTGAAGTTGAAGTGGAAGGTCCGGACGCCGGGCGTTTCATCCACTATCTTCTCGATAACGGCGATGTGCGGCAGGTAGACGTTGCCCTGAGCCAGGTATCTCTTCCGCTGGCTGATATCGCTGATAGCCATTACTTTTTCTCCGCTGCCGACGGGGCCTCGGCGGGCAGGCTTTCCAGTATCTGCGTGATATCCCAGTTGACCGGGCACTGCCGGATGCAGCGTCCGCAACCGGTGCAGGCGATGACGTTGAACAGCTCAGGGTAGAAGGTGTACTTGTGGTGCACCTTCTGGCGCACCCGGCGCCACTTCTCCGCCCGGGGGTTCTCGGCAGGCATCCTGGTATAGAGGGGGAAGCTGCAGCAGTCCCAGTTGCGGTACCGGGCCCCGCTGCCGCTCTTGAGCATCTCGTCGTTGATGTCAAAGCAGTAGCAGGTGGGACAGAGGAAGGTGCAGATGCCGCAGCTGACGCACTTGGCGGAGACTTTCTCCCAGAACTTCTCGTCGTCGAACGAGAGCGGCAGTCGCTTCTTGATTTCCTCCAGGTCTATCTTCCGGGTCACCTTCGCGGCGGCGGCCTCTTTAGCGGCGTCGGCCTTCTTTGCGTCGTCCGCGGTGGCCTCGGTGACGCCCTCCGCACCGGCCAGAAGCTCTTTACCCTTTTCGGTCACTTCCTCGATGACGAAGGCGTCGCCGATATCGGTCAGCATGATATCGACATCAGCCGCCTCGGCCGGACCGAAGCCCAGCGAGGTGCAGAAACAGCTGTCATAGGGGCTGGTACAGCCCATGCCGACGAGCACGGAGTTCCGGCGCCGGC
The DNA here is from genome assembly GCA_043818415.1 of Chloroflexota bacterium. GTDB lineage: Bacteria > Chloroflexota > Dehalococcoidia > Dehalococcoidales > RBG-16-60-22 > RBG-16-60-22. Next base: position 2,004 of record JBDRFW010000171.1, read on the forward strand.
CGAGGTAGTAATTGTCCTCGTAGGCGTCCTTGAAGACCATGTCGATAATGGCTATCGCCCGGGCGTCGCAGGGGTGGATGCCGAAGAGCAGCTGCCTGGGCGCTTCGCCGCCCGCCGGCTCCAGGGTGTAGCTGCCGCCTTCCTTGCGGAAGCTGAACATCTTCTCGATATTCAGCAGGAAGTTCGCCTTGGGGGGGATGACCGTGTTGCGGTTGCGGTCGAGGAAAGCCGTGTCCTGGCCGTCCCAGACCGCCATCTCCGCCACGCCGCTCTTCCTGGAAGGAGCGAAGACGGTAAAGTCCTGCTGCCACTTACCGAGCAGCGCCGGAACGTCCTGCTTCTTAATCTTTTTCATCTTACCGTATAAAGTCCTCGGCCTCTTCGGACTCGTAGGCGGCCATCAGCGGCGGGGCCTCCTTGTCCGTGCCGGCCCGGTAGTGGAAGAGCTCGTCCGCAATCTCTTCCATCTTCTTGCTCAGGCTCCGCAGGGGAATATTCACCGGGCAGACGCGCTGGCACTCGCCGCAGTTGGTACACCGGCCGGCCACGTGTATCATCCGGATGGCCTGGAAGACGAGGTTGTCCTGCCACTTGGGCAGCGGCGATATCCACGCCGGCTCCGTCTCCTCGGAGAAGCAGCGGTTGCAGAAGCAGGCCGGGCAGACCTGGCGGCAGGCGTAGCAGCGGATGCAGCGGGAGAACTCGTTTTTCCAGAACTCCCAGCGCTGCTCCGGGGTCATCGCCTCCAGCTCTTTAATCTTACTCCGGCTCAGCTCGCTATCGATAACGAGGGGGCCGACCTCCCCGATGAGAACATCATACTCTTTGGGGTCGGGCGGCTCACAGCTGAGGCAGTCGTCGGTGAGAACGTCTTTCGCCGGGAACTCCTTTTTGACGCCGCCGATGGTAACCACGGCCTTATCGCCCTGCCAGGCGATGTCGTCAATCTCGTCACGGTCGAGGCCGGCCAGCTTTTCCACTTTATCGAGGTCGATGATGCCGCCGCAGGGCACGCCGATGATGAAGACGTCCTCGCGGGCCAGCTGCTTGTCCTGGATGAGGCTGACGATGGAGCGGGTGTCACAGCCCTTGGCGACGATGCCCACCTTCCCGCCGATTTCCCCCAGGAAGACGCTGAGGTTGTTGTTGATGAAGGGGTTGATGACCAGGCGGTCGGTATCGTCCTTGTCCGCGGTTATCAGGGGTGAGGTGGAAAACTTGAGGCTACCGGCCTCATAACCGATGATATGGTCAACCCTTCCCTTTTCCAGCAGGTCCCGGGCTTCATCGCGCAGCTTCTGTTCCGTCTCGCTCATCGCTGAATAACCGGTTGGGGCTTATTTGCTTCAGGTCGGAGGTTATCTCCGTGACCACCTCGGCGAACTTCCCGCCCTCGGAGGCGGAGACCCAGCTGGCCTGAATCCGCTCCGGCTCGACTCCCATATACTCCAGGAACTTCTTGGTGATGGACATCCGGCGGCGGGCGCGGTAGTTGCCGGTCTGGTAATGGCAATCGCCGGGGTGGCACCCGGATACCAGCACGCCGTCGAACCCCACCCGCAGGGCGCGGACAATCAGGAGGGGGTCGATTCTCCCCGAGCAGGGAATCTTGATGATTCTGATATTGGCGGGGTACTTCTTGCGGCTGGTCCCGGCCAGGTCGGCGCCGGCATAGCTGCACCACCGGCAGAGAAAGCCTAGTATCCTGGGTTCGAATTCCGAATCTTGAGTCATTTGAGTCCCGGGCCCGAAGTCTAACGCCATCTTAACTATAGCACAGACAGGCGTGAGGTATCAAGGCGGACACGTTACACCGCCTCATCGCCGGGGGGTCATGGATTGCCTTTCCCCGACCCGGAATGTATAGTGATGGTATAACCGACGATGAGGACCGCCGATTTCGACTACGCTCTTCCCGCCGAGCTGATTGCCCAAACGCCCCTCGAGCCGAGGGACCGCTCGCGACTGCTGTTGCTGCACCGCCGGGACGGCTCCCTGGAGCACCGCCGCTTCTACGAGATTATCGACTACCTGCGGGAGGGCGACGTCCTGGTCTTCAACGATAGCCGGGTGATTCCGGCGCGGCTTAAGGGCCGGCGGGCCGGCAGTGGCGGGCGGGTGGAGATGCTGCTGCTGCGCCGGGTGGATAAGGGGGTCTGGGAGGCCCTGGTGAGGCCGGCGCGCCGGCTCCTCCCCGGGGCCAGGGTGGAGATAAACCGCGACTCTTCAGCCGGCCGCGAGGCCGGCATCACCGCCGAGGTCACCGGCACCGCCGCGGGCGGCCTCCGGGTGATACGCTTCTCCGACGAAGCGGCGCTGCTGGATGCGGGGGAGATGCCCCTGCCACCCTATATCCACACCCCCCTCAAGGACCCGGAGCGCTACCAGACGGTCTATGCCCGGGTGGCGGGCAGCGCCGCCGCCCCGACGGCCGGGCTGCACTTCACGCCGGAGCTGCTCGCGGAAATTGAGCGGCGGGGGGTGCAATGCTGCTTCGTGACCCTGCACGTGGGCCTGGATACCTTCCGGCCGGTCCAGGAGGACGACCCGCGCCGGCACACCATCTACCGGGAGTACGGGGTGGTGAGCGGGGAAGTGGCCGCCGGGCTGGCGCTGGCGCGGCGGGAGGGCCGCCGTATCATTTGTGTGGGCACTACCTCGGTCCGGCTGCTGGAGCAGGCGGCGCTGGCCGGTAAATCCGGGGAGCCGGCGCCCTTCGAAGGCTGGGTGGACCTGTTCATCCTGCCGGGGCACCGCTTCCGCCTGGTCGATGTCATGGTGACCAACTTTCACCTGCCGCGCTCGACCCTGCTGATGCTGGTGAGCGCCTTCGGCGGTAAAGAGCCCGTCGCCAAGGCCTACCGGGAGGCCATCGCGCAGCGGTACCGCTTTTACTCCTTCGGGGACGCCATGCTGATTATCTGAGCAGGACTATTCCCGCCGGAACCGCTTCTCCATCTCCCGGAGGAACTCCTCCACCTTCGGGGATAAGGGGCGTGGCTCTTCTTCTTCCTCCACTTCCCCCTCCCCCGCATCGTAGGTTTTTTCCAGCTGCTCGATGATTTCCCGCATCTGGGGGTTGGAGGCCACCGTGGTGGAAAGAAACTCCCGCTGCCGCTCGGCTCTCTCCACGCTCCCCTGGTCCACCGGTACGCCGTAGAGCCGGGAAACAATCTCCTCGAGACGCAGCACCCCGATGTAGTCCTCGTCCATCTCAGTGTACTGCGGCAGGTGCACAATCATGGTCATCGATTCCACGCCGGAATCGAAGGCCCGCTGCGAGACCAGGGAGAGAATGGTTGTCGGCCCTTCGTAGTTGCTGGGAGTGACCCCCGCCCTTTCCAGCTCGGTCCTGGCCGTCTTTCCCTCCGCGCCGCCGGTGACCGGCAACGGCCGGGTATGCGGCACGAAGTCGTACATGCTGCCGAGGAGACAGTACCGCTTGACGTCGAACTTTTCCAGCAGCCCCAGCACCGACTCCACGTAGATTTCCCCGAGCATGTGCGGCTCGAGGAGATGGAGAAAGAGGAAGTCCGGCCCGTTCTCCTGCCGGCCGCAGGTCACGAAGGTATTGGGCACGACCACCTGGCGCCGGCCGCCGCTGCGGTAGAGGACCGGCCGGTAGCGGGTGAAGTCGAAGTAGCTACCGGGGCGGGACAGCTCGGCGATACGTCCGCCGCCGGTATGCTTCTCCAGCCACGATAGCGTCAGGGAGCCGACGTTGCCGGCGTCTATCCACGGTCGCAGTATGGCGAAGGCGTGGGTATCCTTCAGGTCCGGCAGCGGCTCGTTGACCTCGAAAGCGCCCAATCTCATATTTATATTGTAACGCGTCGGTCAAGTCAAGTAAATCACGGCTTGACAGTCCGGGTTCAGTTAGCTAAAGTGTCCATGAACGTATCCGGCCGTTGATAGCCGTGATTCTGCCCGCCGAGGAGAAACCCGGGGTCAAGGTGCGCACCTCAAAATAGCGAATAAATTTCCGGGAGGGACAATGATAGTCGTCAACAGCGAAAGCGTCAAATCGGAAGAGACCAGTGATGAAATCGTCGGCCGGGGGCCGGTTTACCGCAAGGCCTTAATCGACCCCAAAGCAACGGGTGGACCGGGTGTGCTGCTGGTCACCTTCGGCAAGGGGGCCAGGCTCAACTTCCACGTGCACGACTACGAGCAGATTCTCTACGTCACCGAGGGGAAGGGCATCGTGGCGACGCGGGATAAAGAGTACGTGATAACGCCGGGCGCCACGGTCTTCATCGCCCCGGGGGAGGACCACTGGCACGGGGCCACCGCGGACACTTCGATGACGCATTTAGCCATCCAGAAGCCGGGGATAAAGCTGTCCCGGTAGGTTCAGGACAGGGCCTTTATCCCGGCGATGATGGTATCCCGCGGCGTGCCGGGGGTAAAGACCTCGCTGACGCCGAGCTTCTTCAGCCGGGCAACGTCGTCGGGGGGGATGGTGCCCCCCACCACCAGCTTGATATCGTCCAGCTTATACTTCCGGGCCAGGGCCGCCATCCGCCGGACGTAGTAGAGGTGGGCCCCTTCCAGGAAGCTGCAGCCGATGATGCGGGCATCCTCTTCACGGGCCGCCTTGATGATTCCCTCCGCCGTGTTGTACAGGCCCAGGTAGACCACCGTGAAACCGGCGTCCTGGAGCCACCTGCTGACGATGCGGATGCCGTTGCTGTGGCCGTCCAGGCCCAGCTTCGCCATGATGACCTTCGGCTTGGCTTTAGCGGTCATGAAGTCCCCCGTCACAGGCGGATGGTAAAGTTCTCCGCCCTCCGTAAAGTATCGACTATCTCCCCGGTGGTGGCCCCGGCTGCCACCGCCTCCATAATAGGGACAAATACGTTGGGCTTTTCCGGGGCGGCGGCCTGTTTATAGAGCCCCTCGAGGGCCCGGGCCGCCTTCTCCCCGTCCCGGTTCTTCCGGTAGTCCCGGATGTAGCGCTTCCGCTTCGCCTGCATGCCGCCGGACTGCCGGAAGAGGTTGAGCTTTATCTCTTCCCCCTCCTCCCGGAAGGCATTGACCCCCACCACCACCTGCTGCCCGCCCTCGATGCGCCGGCCGTACTCGTAACGGGCCTCGTTCACCTGCTTCTCCACCCAGCCCTGCTGGTAGCAGGCGATGAATCCGCCGTTGTCTTCAATTATTTTTATCAGCGCCTCGATTTCCTCCTCCAGACGATCGGTCAGCCACTCGATGGCGTAGGCTCCACCCAGGGGGTCGGCCGTCTTGGTGACGTTGGACTCGTAGGCGATTATCTGCTGGAGCCGGATGGACAGCTTGTGCGATTCCTCGGTCGGCAGGGCGTAACCTTCGTCATAGGACGTGGTGTGGATGGACTGCGCCCCGGCCAGCACGGCGGCCAGCGTCTGGATGGTGGCCCGCACGATGTTATTCAGGGGCTGCTGGGCCGTAAGCCGCAGGGCCGAGGTCTGGATGGCCGCCCGGAACCAGCCGCTCCGGGGGTCTTTAGCGCCGAACCTCTCCTTGAGCATCCTGGCCCAGATGCGCCGCATCGCCCGCAGCTTGGCGATTTCCTCTAAAAAATCGATGTCCATGGCACAGAAAAAGGCCATCCTCCCGGCAAAATCATCGATGCCCAGTCCCCGCGCCAGCAGTCGCTGAATATAGTCCGCCCCCAGGGAGAGGGCGAAGGCGGCCTCCTGGACGGCGCTGATACCCGTCTCCCTCATGTTGTAGGCGTTGATGTTAAGGATATTCCAGCGCGGCATGCGGCGGACGCAGTACTCCATGACGTCCAGTCCCACCCTGACGGCGGCCTCAACCGGGAAGAAGCGGGACACCGCCTCGATGGTCGGCCCTACCAGCTGGTTGATGGCGTCGTTCATGATGGTGCCGATGAGCCGGTCCTCCGGGATGCCGCGGCGGCGGGCAATCAGCAGGTACATGGCCGTCATCACCGCGGAGGCAGGAGGCTGCTCGATGATGGTGGTACTCACCCGGTCGAGGGGAATACCCTCAAACAGCTGCTCCATGTCCTCCAGGGTCGAGAGAGATGTCCCCGCCAGGCCGATATCGCCGTCGGCGAGGGGGAAATCGGGGTCGAGCCCCAGGTGAGTCACCACGTCCGGGTTGCAGTTCAGGCCGGTCTGCCCCTGCCCCAGCAGGAACTTCATCCTCCGGTTGCTCTCCTCGGGCGTCCCGAAGCCGCTCTGCTGCCGCCGCGTCCAGAAGCGCCGGCGGTACATTTCCCGGTGGATGCCCCGGGTGAAGGGGTACTCCCCCGGCGACTCGTCCGCCCGCCGGACGTCAGCGGCGGTATAGAACTCCTTGAGCTCGATGCCGGAGAGTGTCATGAAATCAGGCGGTCTCTCCCCGGCGAGATAGGCATCGTAGTTTTTCCCTGGCTCGGGCACGGTTCAGTTCCTCCTAGGGTCTGACATTAATAACGGATGATGGCGTTGGGTAGAAAAAGGGCAATCCCGGGGAAGATTATCAGGATGATGATGCAGACGATAATGGCGGCCAGAAAGGGGAATATCCCGCGGAATATCGTCTCCAACGGCACGTCCGGCGCCACTCCCTTGATAACGTAGACGTTAATGCCCACCGGCGGGGTGATGACCCCCATCTCGCCGACCAGCACGATAATCACCCCGAACCAGATAGAGTCGAACCCCAGGCTCAGCACCAGGGGATAGAGAATGGGGATGGTAAGGGTTATCAGGGCCAGCGAGTCCATGAAGCAGCCGCCGATGAGATAGCCGAAGATAATCAGCCCCATGATAACATTAGGCGACAGGTCCAGCGAGCCCACCCACGCGGACAGCTCGAAGGGGACCCGGGTGATAGACATGAAGTGGCCGAAGACGATGGCCCCGGTGACGATGAGGAAGACCATGGCCGTTATCCGCGTCGTCTCGGCCAGGGAGTCGAAGAACCCCTTCCAGGTGAGCTGCCGCCGCGCCAGGGCGATAACCAGGGCCCCGGCGGCGCCGGCGGCGCCGGCCTCGGTGGGGGTGAACCACCCCACGAACAGCCCCCCCATGACCAGCAAAAAGAGCAGCAGCATCTCCCCGATTCCAGACAGGGAGTGCATCCGCTCCCCCCAGCTGGCCTTACCCCCGGCCGGGGCCAGGGCCGGGTTGATGCGGGTGATAATCAGGATGGTAATTCCGAAGAGTGCTGTCAGCAGCAAGCCGGGCAGGATACCGGCGGCGAAGAGCTTGCCGATGGACTCCTGCACCATGACGCCATAGATAATCAGGATGGTGCTGGGCGGGATAAGGATGGCCAGGCTCCCCGCGGCGGCCACGCAGCCCGTGGCCAGGGACGGATCGTAGTTGTACCGCTTCATCTCGGGCAGGGTCACCTTGCCCATGGCGGCGGCTGCGGCGTTGGTCGAGCCGCATATGGCGCCGAAACCGGCGCAAGCCACGATGGTCGCCAGGGCCAGCCCGCCGCGAATCTGGCCGAAAAACTTGTAAGCTGCATCGTAGAGCCGACTGCTCATCCCCGAGTAAAAAGCCACGGTGCCCATGAAAACGAACATGGGGACCACCGTCAGCGAGTACGAGGAGAACATCGCCCAGAAGTCCTTGGCCAGGAGGCTGAAGGCGGCGGGCACCGAGGACACGTAGGCAAAACCGGCGAAACCGACCGCCGCCATGACGAAGGCCACCGGCATGCGGAGCATGAAAAGCAGCACCAGGACGATGATGCCGATGAGGGCGACGGTGGACGGGCTCACCCCTTCACCGCCCGAACCATCGATTTCATAAGGTCGGATATCACCACCAGGCAGAGCAGGGCGCTGCCGAAGGCGATGCCGTAAATATAGGGGTAGTAGGGGAGCAGTGCTGTCATCGTTGTCTCACCGGCAACACGCATATCGTTGGCGTACACCAGGCTCTGCCAGGTTACCAGGGCAAAAATCCCCACACCCAGGATACCGGTGATGACGCCGATAATCCCCTGGACCCGCGGCGGCAAACGGTCCACCAGCAGCTCTACCTGGATGTGCCCCCGGTTCACGGCAGTGTAAGCCAAGGCGAGGGCTACCAGGGTCGCCCCGGTGAAGCTGATATAGTCGAATGTCCCCGCGATGGGGTGCCAGAAGAGGCGTAGCAGTATATTCCCGGCGGCCAGCAGCATCATCGCCACCACGCCGGCCCGGGCTATCCAGTCTGCATATTGGCTCAATAAACGGACGAAACGTTCGAACGAAGCCACGTAAACCAGCCCTCAGTGGGACTCCCCGGGGAGGGCGTCTTTTCTCCCTGCCGCTTATAATCGTGCGGTACACCCTCCCCGGGGCTTTTTTATTATTCCGTTGTCAGGCGCGCCGACCTTCTAAGGCATCCACGGCGAGTAGGTCATCTTGTTATACTTGTCCACGATGCTGGTCGCCGCACTGGCGATTTCCTCGCCAGGGAGACCCTTGGCGTTCAGGTCCCCAACGTACTTGGCGCGTATCGGTTTGAGCAGCTCTTTCAGCTTGGCCACTTCGGCAGGAGGCAGCTCAATAATCTGATGTCCTCCTGGTGAGGCCTTGGCGACTTCAAACCCCTTCTGCTGCTGGTACTGCCAGATGCCGCCGGCATCCTTGACCGCGTCCGCGGCCACGGAGTTAAACGCCGCCTGGAGGTCGGCGGGCAGAGAGTTCCACTTGTCCAGGTTCAGGGCTACCCAGAAAAACTCGGAATAGAAATAGGGGACGGAAGTAGAATATTTAAAGATTTCGGCGTGTTTCCAGCCTTCCAGCGTCTCGGGCGGGGAAACAAGGGCGTCAATGAGTCCCTTCTGCGCCGCTTCATAGACATCGCCCATGGGTATAGCTACGGGGTCACCACCCACCGCCTTAACCCCCTCAATACCGGCGCCGGTGACCCTGATTTTCAGGCCCTTCATGTCATCCACGGTGCGGATGGGCTTGTTGGAATGCATCCAGCCCGGCCCGGTGGCGAAAAGGTAGAAGACGTGGACGTCCTGAAGCTCCTGGGGCTTGAACTTGTTGTAGAACTCCCAGATGGCGCCGGCGGCCGCATCGGAGCTGACCGGCGGGGCAACGCCCGGCTGGTTCATGGTCAGTATCACCGGGAAGCGGCCGGGGGTATAGCCGAAGGACGAAATGCCCGACTCGGCGATGCCTTTAACCACCCCGTCATAGAGCTCCGGCCCGGCCAGCAGTGTCCCCACCGGAAAGTACTCCACATTAAGCTTGTACTTACCACCGGTGGCTTCTTCCACCATCTTAAAGGCCCGGGGGAACTGGTCAACGTGGGTGTAGTGGGTGGCCGGCCAGATGCTGGCAAACCCCAGCTTGACCGTCTGTGCCTGGGGAGCCGGGGCTGGAGCGGGTGCCGGGGCCGGGGCGGGGGCTGGCGCCGGGGCGGCCTTACCGCAGGCAGCCAGCAAAGACAGGCTGACCAGGACGATTATCAGGAGACTGAAAAGGACTCTCTTTTTCACGGTTTTACCTCCTCAAGGTTTTGAGATTGGCCGTACTTGACGTGTACCATCACATAATCTCACCTCCCGTGCTGGACTCAAGGCCATTCCGCCGCCCGGCCGTGCTTCAGCCGCCGCGGAAAGGGGGACATGATGATGTCCCTATCTATGGGATTATTCTTATTGTAATTGAATATACGTAATTGTCAAGGCCAGGCAGGGGGAAATGGCGAAATTATTAATAGAAGGCGGATAAATAGATACAAATATCGCATTCCGATAGTAATATGCTATTCTGAATATCAACCCCCGTTTATAATGTCCTTTTTCGGTTTCGGCTGTCTCGCATTTCAAACCTCACCCCCTGTATCCCCTTCTCCAATCAGCGGGATTTTACCAACCCATAGATAATATAATTGGAGAGGGGAGAGGCAAGATTAATCTGTGAAAAAAAGACCTCTGGCGGCCCCCGGGGGTGTGTTTGCGTATTTCCGGACCGGCGTGGAATAATTAAAATTAGCGAAGCCGCTCGGATAATATGAGAGAAGATGACGGATAGCCGGACCGTGAACAAATCGAGGGTGGCGCTGGTAGCCTGCGCCGACTATGACCAGGGGCGGGTGTACCGGGCGATGAGCCGGGGACTGGAGCTAATCGGGGGTATTTCCCGCTTCGTCAAACCCGGCGAGAAAATCCTCATCAAGCCGAACGTGCTCTTCGGCGTTAGTCCGGACCGGTGCGTCTGCACCCACCCGGAGGTGTTCCGGGCGGCGGGGCGGATACTCGCCGGGGCTGGCGCCAGCCTGACCTGCGGTGATTCTCCCGGCTTCGGCGGCTGCCGGGCCAACATGGCCCTGGGGGGCCTGAAAAAGGTGTCCGACGAGCTGGGGATACCCCTGGCCGATTTCGCCCGGGGCCGGGCCGTCACCCACCCTGGGGCGCTGCTTACCCGGCGCTTCGTCATCGCTAACGGCGTGCTGGCCGCCGACGGCCTGGTGAGCCTGCCCAAGCTGAAAACGCACGGCCTGACCCGATTCACCGGCGCCGTCAAGAACCAGTTCGGGTGCGTACCCGGGCTGATGAAAGGCCCGCACCACGCCCGCCTGCCCGACCCCTTCAAGTTCGCCACCATGCTCGTGGACCTGAATACGCTGCTCCGGCCGCGTCTCTACATCATGGACGCCGTCATGGCCATGGAGGGCAATGGGCCCCGTAGCGGTAACCCCCGGAAACTGGGCGTCTTGCTGCTTTCCACCGACCCCATCGCCCTGGACGCCGTGGCCTGTAAAATCATCGACCTGGACCCCGCTTTCGTGCCGACCTCCGCGCCGGGCGAGAGGTCCGGGCTGGGGACCTACCACTTTGAAAATATCGAGATGGTCGGCGACGCTATCGAAGACTTTATCTGCCCCGACTTCGACGTGGTCCGGAAGCCTCCCCTGCCGGCCAGCGGCGGCCGGATGGCGGTTTTCATCAAGAACCGGACATCAGCCCGGCCCGTCATTAACGCGGACCGGTGTACCCGGTGCGGCGCCTGCGTCCGGCACTGCCCGGTAACCCCCAGAGCGGTGGACTGGCGCGACGGCGACAAAACCCGCCCGCCGGCCTACGATTACAACCTCTGCATCCGCTGTTTTTGCTGCCAGGAGGTCTGCCCGGAGGCAGCCATCTCCGTGAAAGAGACGCTGCTGGGCAAAATCCTCTTCAGGTGATACAATTGGGTAACGGAACGCCCCAACGCAAGGAGGCGATAATGGATACCGATACCGGCATTTACCGCGAGCTACAAAGGTACATTGACCGGCTGCCCCTCCGGCTTCCCGGCGGCTGCGTCCGGCCTGGATATTAAACTCTTGCAGCGCTTCTTCACCCCGGAAGAGGCTGCCCTGACGATGCAGCTCTCCATGAAGCCGGAACCCCTCCAGCGCATCTACGGCCGGGTGAAGAAAAACGGGATGTCCCTTGAAGAGCTGAAGCAGATGCTGGACCGGATGCTGCTTAAAGGGACTGTCCTGGGCTTTGACGAGGGCTACGATGAGACGCATTACAGCAACGCCGAGTTTACCGCCGGCGGTATCTACAACTTCCAGGTGGACCGCCTCAGCCCCGACCTGATTCAGGACTACCGCCGCTACCTTGACGAGACGCGCCCCAAACCGGCCCTAGGCATGAAGCGGGTCATGCCGCTGCGCACCGTCCCGGTGGCGGAGAGCATCCCCCTCCCGGAAAAGTACAAGGTCAGCAACTACGACAGCGTCAGGAAGCTCATCGACGAAGCCCGGGGGCAGATTGCCGTGGCCAACTGCATCTGCCGCCAGAGCCAGGGCATCCTCGGGGAGCCCTGCGCTAATACCGACCTCCACGAGTCGTGCCTGCTCATCGGGCCGGACCACGCCAAGCGCCACGTGGACATGGGGATTGCCCGCTACATCTCCAAGGAGGAAGCCCTCGGCATCATCGACCGGGCCAGCCAGGCGGGACTGGTGCTCCAGCCGGAGAACTCGCAGCGCCCGGACGCTATCTGCTGCTGCTGCGGTGACTGCTGCGTCCTCCTCCGGATGTTCGCCAAGCACCCGCGGCCGGTCGAGCTCTACGTCACCAACTACTTCGCGGAGGTCGACCCCGACCTGTGCACGGCCTGCGAGGAATGCGTCGAGAAGTGCCAGCTCAAGGCCCGCGCCATGGTGGACGGCGTGGCGGTGGTCAACCTCGACCGCTGTATCGGCTGCGGCGGCTGCGTCGTGGTGTGCCCTTCCGGCGCCAACCAGCTGCGGAAAAAGGAGCCCGAGAAAGCACCAGTCCGGGATAAGGTT
>JBDRFW010000172.1:0-4800 GCA_043818415.1 Chloroflexota bacterium
GCGTAAGGCACTTTTATGCCGACGAAGCCACCGGTTACGGCCGCCCAGTGGTTTATCACCCAGATGATGATGAACTGGGCGGCGATGGTGGTGATGGCCAGGTAGAAACCCTTGACCCGCACCGAGGGCAGCCCGAAGATGATGCCGATTACCCCCGCCACCAGCCCGGCGGAGATAAGCCCCACCAGGAAGGGCAGCTCGAAGCGGTTGGTCAGGATGGCGGCGGTATAGGCCCCCACCGCGATAAAGCCGGCATGACCGATGGAAAGCTGCCCGCAGTAGCCGACCAGTATGTTCAGGCCGATGGCGGCGATGAGGGTGATGCCGATAAGGTTGCAGACGCCCAGCCAGTAGTTGTTGAAATAGAGGGGCGCCAGGAATAAAGCGATGAGAAAGGCGAAGAGCAGCACCCAGTGCGCCTTGGTGCGCACGATGGCCATGTCCTCACCGTAGGTGTAATTGCGCGTCCCGCAGGGTAAACTCATGCCGCTATATCCTCTCGATGCGTTCCTCTCCGAAGAGTCCGTAAGGCTTGATGACCATGACGATGATAATCACCACGAAGGGTATAATGTCCTTGACGCCGGCCCAGGTGAAGGGTGTCAGGTAGCCGCCGCCGAGGCTCTCCAGAAGTCCGATAATCGGACCGGCCACGATAGCCCCGAGGAAGGAGTTCAGCCCGCCCAGTATCACCACCGAGAACGATTTCAGCCCGGTCTCCACCAGGCCGTGGGAGATGCCGCTGATGCTGGAGATAAGAATGCCGCCGATAGCCGCCACCACACAGGCAAACATCCACGAAGTCGAAAATACCCGCGTCACCGGGATGCCGCAGGCCTGCACGGCCAACTGGTCGTCGGCGGTGGCCCGCATGGCGATGCCCATCCGGTGGTAGCGGAAGAAGAGGGTCAGCAGGGCGAAAATGACCAGGCAGATGACCACCACCCATAAATATTCCTGGGAGACCACCGCCTTGCCGATGTGGATGACCTCCCTGGGGAAGAGGCGGGGCAGCGCATCGACGCTCCAGGGCCAGATGAAGGTGATAACTCCTTCAATAAAATATCCTATACCCAATGTCACCGTGATGAGCGAGAGAATCGGCTGGGCGATGAGGGGCCGCAGGGCGAACCGCTCGATGACCCAGCCCAGGAACAGGGCGAAGACAATCACCAGAGGGAAGGCCAGCCAGAGGGGCAGCTCGGCCTGGACGAGCATGGCGTAGGTGAACCACGAGGAGACCAGCACTATCTGGCCCAGGGCCAGGTTGGCCACGCTGCTCGATTTCCAGATAAGGGCGAAGCCCAGCGCAATCAGGGCATAGACCATGCCCACGGAGATACCGGTGATGGTAAACTGGAGAAACTCGGCCATCTAGAGACTCCTCACCTGGATGCCGGTGGTCACCACCCCTTTTCTCCCGTCCCGGTAGGTCACCGGCGCCTGGACATCTATATTGTCCTTGTTGCCGTACATGGCCCCGATCAAGTCCTTGTACCGCGTCTCCATGAACTCCCTTCTCAGCTTGCGGGTCCGGGTGAGCTCGGCCTCGTCGGGGTCGAACTCCTTGTGCAGCAGCACGAACTTGCGGACGCGCGACGGCTCCGGGAGGTAGCCGTTGACCCGCTCCAGGTCCTGCCTTACCAGGTCGGCCACCTCCTTTTTCTGGGAAAGGTCGACGAAGGTGGTATAGGGTATGCGGTGGCGCTCCGCCCACTTGCCCACCATGGCAAAATCGATATTGATAATCGCCGAGACGAAGTCCTTGTCCTTCCCCCCCGATGACCATGGCGTCCTTGATGTAGGGACTGAACCTCAGCCGACCCTCGATGTACTGGGGGGCGTACTTGGCCCCGGTGCTGAGCTCGCCCATGTGCTCGAGGCGGTCCATGAAAATCAAATGCCCTTCCTCGTCAATGTTGACGGCGTCGCCGGTATGACACCAGCCGTCGATAAGGGTAATCGCCGTCTTTTCCGGGTCCTTGTGGTACCCCGTGAACATGCAGTCGGAACTGACGAGCAGCTCGCCCTTGTCGGTTATTCTGAGCTCGGTGCCCAGCGCCGGCCGTCCCACGCTCTCGAACTTGATTTCACCCTTGCCGTGGGAAGATATCAGCCCGGCCTCCGTGCTGGCGTAGCACTGCCGCAGCTCGACGCCGATGGCGTGGATGAGGCGGAAGGTATCCAGGCTCAGCACCGAGCTACCCGTCACGGCGAACCTGACCTTGCTCAGCCCCAGCCGGTCCTTGAGCGGCCGGAAAAGTGCCAGGTAGGCGATGCCGTGGAGAATTTTCCAGAACAGGCCGGGCGTCTTGCCCTCGAACTTCATATCAGCGATTTTATGGCCCACCGGCAGGAAGAGGTTATAGGTGAAGCGCTTCAGCGGGTTGGCGTCCACCATCTTCACCTGGATTTCGCTGACCAGCCCCTCCCACTGCCGCGGGCCGTAGATGACGAAGTTCGGCCCTACCTCCCGCGTGTCCTCGGCGATGGTCTCCGGCTCCTCCGGGAAGTTGAGCTTGGCCCCCGTCAGCAGGTGGGGGATGGTGGCAAAGAAGCTGTCCCCTACCCAGGCCGCCGGGAAGTTGGAAATCAGGTCGTCGTTTTCGTCCATAGGGTAGCGGTTGACGAACCCCCGGGCGGTGGTTACCAGGGCGCGGTGGGTCAGGATGGCCCCCTTGGGCAGGCCGGTGGTCCCGGAGGTATAGTAGATAAAAGCAATATCGTCGCCCTGGCCTGACTCAACGCTCTCCTCGAACGCGCGGGGGTGCGTTTTTTCATACTCCCGGCCCAGCTCGATAACCTCGCCGAAGCTGATGAGGGTGGGGTCATCATAGTTCCGCAGCCCCTTGGGGTCCCAGTAGATGACCTTTTTCAGCAGTGGCAGCTCGTTCTTGATTTCCAGGAACTTGTCTGTCTGCTCCTGGTCGTTGACGATGGCGAACTTGGAGTCGGAGTGCTCGGCGATGTACTTGACCTCCGACGGAATGGAGTCGACGAAGATGCCGGTGGCGATGCCCCCCGCCGCCTGGACGGCGAATTCACCCCAGAACCACTGAGGCTCGTTGTCCCCGATGATACAGACGACGTCGTTCCGCGCCAGCCCCAGGCTCACCAGCCCCAGCGAAAAGTACTTGACGTTTTCATAACAGTCCTGCCAGCTGTAGCGGTGCCACACGCCGAACATCTTCATGCACATGGCCGTCCGCCGGCCCCACCGGACATAGTTGCTCCGGATGATCTGGGGAATAGTCTCTATTTTTTCTACCCGGGTTGAAACGTCCGTCATGTCTCCCGTAAACTTAATTACCTCCCCGGCGGGAGGTAATCAGTAACCCTTGGTAGCTGCTGTTATTTGCTTTCTAAAGCCGACCTTCAAACCTCCCACGCGCACCTGCCGTGCGCCCGGTAAAGATGAATTTGGGCTTCTCCAGCTCACCGCGTGAAACTAACATCGGGGTACTGCTTCGCCACCGGCTTAACAACGGCCTAAGCCTACCATAATGGTATTCGTCATGTCAATACAAAATGAAGCTGGATTGATAGGCGGCGCCTTCAGGCCGTGGTAATGGTGGTGCCGGTGGCCTTGGCGATGAGCTTGCCGTCCTGGTTGGTCACTGTCATCTCGGAGACGCCGATGCGCCGCCCGCTCTTGACCACCCGGCATTCGGCGGTCAGCTTGTCGTCCACGGCGGCGCCGGCAATCAGGTGGATATTGAACTGGGTGGCGATGCTGGGGGTAACCAGGGAGTTGATACCGTAGGCGAAGGCCTGGTCGGCCAGGCACATGATGATTCCCCCGAAGACCATACCGTTAAAGTTCAGGTGCTCGGGAGCCACCTTCATGGTTACCCGGGCGAAGCCCGGCGACAGCTCCGCCAGCTCCATCCTCAGGAATGCGGCGATAGGCTCGCCGACCTCTTTCTGCTTCAGTTCCGCAACGTTATCGGGCACTCCCTTTCCGGCGGCCGGCATGTTCCCTCCTTTGAACAGGTAATAATTTCGCTCCATTATAGCACAAGTGATAGCGGCGCAAAACCGGCGGGCGGTTGACAAAAGGGGCGGCAGTGGCTTCATAATAGGCCGTATATTATGCCTTAAGGAGGTTAAGATGTCCGTCTATCTGATGCTGACGACGCTTACCGATGCCGGGAGAAAGGCCCTCCAGGAAGACCCGGAGATTCTCAAGGAGATAAATAAAGAGACCGAGTACATGGGGGTGAAGATACTGACCCAGTACGCCCTGCTCGGCCAGTATGATTTCGTGAATATCGTCGAAGCTCCCAACAACGAGGCCGCGGCCAAGCTGGCTATCCGCCTGAGCGCCAAGGGGACCACCCAGACGCTGACCCTGGCCGCCATCAGTATTGACGACCTTATCGCCACGCTGCAGGAGCGGGATAAACCCTGGTAATATCCACGGGGAATTAATGGGTGGAGCGGGAGACGGGACTCGAACCCGCGACAACCTGCTTGGAAGGTTGTGAAGAGACAAGCTACTAATCACTTGCTAGACCAACCGCTTGCCTCCTTTCTGAGCGTAATTCTATCAAACAGCAAGCGAAAAAGTCAAGCCGCCTTGGTTGGCCAATTATCTGGTCCAATAGCCGCAGGTAACTAAACGATGTTTTGTTCATTACGGACTCGACTTATGAATCTATGACAGTTGCCTCTGCTCAGTTCAAGGGTCTTTACTTCAAAAGCCCGTATATTCTGCGATATAATCATCATAGCGTAGATGATGAAAGGAACCTGGATTCTAGAGCGATGTGTCAGTGGCCGCTTCCCCTACGGTTTGAT
>JBDRFW010000173.1:0-2202 GCA_043818415.1 Chloroflexota bacterium
CGCGGCCGTCGATACGCTGGAGTATGTTGACGGTCGTTCCCCGGTGGCCGGGCGGCGGCACCGCATCGAGCACGGCGCCGAGTGCCCGCCGCATCTCCTGGAGCGCTTGAAGCGGCTCGGGGCGGTCATCGTTACCCAGCCCCCCTTTATCTACTACAGCGGCGAGAGGTACCTGGCGACGGTGCCAGCGACACAGCTCCCCTGGCTCTACCGGATAGGGTCGCCGCTGCAAAGCGGTGTGATAGTGGCCGGCAGCTCGGACGCGCCGGTCGTGCCCGCCGACCCGCTGGTGGGGATATACGCGGCGGTAACCCGCCGGGCGGCCTCGGGGCAGGTACTTCTGCCGGAGGAGCGTATCTCCCCCGAGCAGGCGCTGGCCCTCTATACCGTCAATGCCGCCTTCGCCTCTTTCGAAGAGGACGTCAAAGGTTCGCTAACCCCCGGCAAGCTGGCCGATATCGCCGTCCTCAGCGCCGACCCCACCAGAGTTGACCCGGAAAGGCTCAAGGACATCAGGGTGCTGATGACGATTATCGGTGGGGAGGTGGCCTGGGAGGCGTGATGAACAAATTTGAAAAAGTAGAAGAAATCGCCGAGAAGCTCCGGCAGGAGCCCTATCACACCCTTACCAACGACTGCATCACGAAGTCGGTACGGTTGAAGCGGCAGTGCCGGGCCCTGGGAATACCGGTGAGGGTAGTCGTTTGCATCGGGCTGGCCCGGGCAAGGTGGTTCGGGCGCTGGATGACGATACCTGTTATTCACGGCTGGGGCGAGGTGGAAGGCAAGAGGATTGAGACATCACGGCCCCTCGGTTCCTCCGGAATATGGGGCATCGTGCCGGTAAATATCAGGCCGGTAATCTCGGTAAAGTTCTAGGTCGTGCCGATAGCCGTGGCGGTGGCGTACTCCCGCGAGTGGGACAGGCTGACGTCGATCTCTATTATCCCCATTTTGTGGGCTGCGTGTTGGGCGCGGCCGTTGAGCTTGATGAGCGGCTTGCCGCTGGGGTGGTAGAGCGTCTCGATGTCCCGCCAGCCCACGCCCCTCGCTCCCGTGCCCAGCACCTTCATGACCGCCTCCTTGCTGGCGAAGCTGGCCGCCAGCGAATGGGGCCGGTGGCCGTAAATGCTTAACTCCGCTTCCGTAAAGACGCGGCGGAGGAAGCGTTCCCCGAAGCGCTCGATAGCCTGGCGGATGCGGTATATCTCGATGATGTCCGTGCCGATATGGTGCTGCATGTTACCTTAATACTCCGTGCAGCTCTTGGAGGAGTCCCGCCCCGAGCTTTTTCAGCAGGCGCTGCGGCGGTTTATCCAGCAGGCTGGTGTAGAGCGGCGTCAGGGAGATGTAACCCTCCTCGATGGCCTGCAAGTCGGTCTCCTTGTCCCCGGTCTCGGTCAACCGGGTGCGCACCAGGCGGTACTGCTTCTCCCGGCCGTGGTTTTCCTCGGCGACCGTGTTAATATGGCTGGCGCGGGCCAGACGCGTTATTTTCACCCCGGCCACCTCGTTCAGCGGCAGGTCCGGGACGTTGACGTTGAGGAAAATCCTGGCGCGGGTGCTGGCAGCGAGCATCCTCGCCAGAGCGGCCGCCACCCGGGCGGCGTTGGAACGCCCGTTATCGCTGCCGGCGGGCGCCGAGAGCGCCAGGGCGGGCAGGCCGCGGAAATAGCCCTGCAACGCCGCCCCGACCGTCCCCGAGATGTGCACGTCCTCTCCCAGATTCAGGCTGGGGTTGATGCCGGAAACGACCAGGTCCACGCCGCCCTCGATGAGTTTGCCCAGCGCCAGGATAACGCAGTCGGACGGCGACCCGTCGACGGCGTAGGCGGTTACCCCCGCCACCTCCGGCCTGACCTCCACCGCGTGCAGCGGCTCTAAGAGGGTGACCGCCGTGCCGATGCCGCTCCTCTCCCCGTCCGGGGCCACCACGGCGACATCAGCGATTTTCTTCAGCTCCCCGACCAGCCTCCAGAGCCCGTCGGAGTGGATGCCGTCGTCGTTGGTTACCAGTATCTTCATGCGCCTTTCCGCCTTACTACGATTTCAGTTTATCACAGCGCCTTAATACCCGGCAAAGTCCGTTCTTGACAAGCCGGGAAGCGCCGCCGATAATTGGCAGGTAGTCCGTTAGTCTGCCGTCTGATGGAGAAGGAGGCAAGGTGAAAATACAGAACTACCGTAACGTCAAGGGCAACG
>JBDRFW010000174.1:0-9917 GCA_043818415.1 Chloroflexota bacterium
ATCGTCTCCACCACCCGCGCCAGCTTGCTGATGCCGACGATGCGCCCCTCCGCGTTGGGGATATAGCCCACGTGGGCCACCCCGAAAAAGGGCAGCAGGTGGTGCTCGCACATGGAGTAGAAGGGGATGTCCTTGAGGACCACCATCTCCCGGTGCCCCAGCTCGAAGCCCACCTCAAGGTCTTCCCTGGGGTCCCTGTGCAGGCCCATGAAAAGCTCGGTGTACATCTCCGCCACGCGCTGAGGCGTGTCCCGGAGCCCCTCGCGGGAGGGGTCTTCCCCGATGGCTTTTATAATATCAGCAACCGCTTTTTTAATCGTGGCCTCGTCAATCATGTTCCAACTCCTCTCCCCGTTCGAAAAGGGGGATTTTCACCTACCCCCAGCCCAGGGCGCGCTCCACCGCCGCCAGGTCCGCCGGGAGCTCCAGGAACGGTGCGGCATCCTTCAAGGCGGCTTCGGTGTCCTTGAGGCCGGTGCCGGTCACCACGCCGACGATGACCTTGCCGGAGAAGTCCTCCCCCCGGCCCGTCAGCTTGATGAGGCCGGCCAGCGGGGCGGCCGAGGCCGGCTCCCCGAAAATCCCGGCCTCCGCGGCCAGGGTGCGCTGGGCGGCCAGTATCTCCGCGTCGCTGACCGTGTCGATGATGCCGCCGGACTCGTCGCGGGCGGCCACCGCTTTCTGCCAGCTGGCCGGGTTGCCGATGCGTATCGCCGTGGCCACCGTCTCCGGCTTCTCGATGGGGTGGCCGCGGACAATGGGCGCCGCACCCTCGGCCTGGAAACCGTACATCTTGGGCTTTTTCGTCGCTTTGCCCGCCGTGTGGTACTCCTTGAAGCCCTTCCAGTAGGCGGTGATGTTGCCGGCGTTGCCCACCGGCAGGAAGAGGTAGTCCGGGGCGTCCCCGAGGACGTCGATAATCTCGAAGGCGGCCGTCTTCTGCCCCTCGATGCGGTGGGGATTGAGGGAGTTAACCAGCGTCACCGGGTGCTTTTCGGCCAGGCGGCGCACTATCTCCAGGGCGCGGTCGAAATTACCGTCGACGGCCACGATTTTCGCCCCGTGCACGATGGCCTGGGCCAGCTTGCCCAGGGCGATATTGCCCTTGGGGATGATGATGACGCAGTTGAGCCCGCAGTAGGCCGCAAAGGCCGCCGCCGAGGCGCTGGTATTGCCGGTGGAGGCGCAGATGATGGCTTTGCTCCCCTCCTCCACCGCCTTGGCCACCGCCACCACCATGCCGCGGTCCTTGAAGGAGCCGGTGGGGTGGCACCCCTCCAGCTTGAAATAAAGCTCTCCGACGCCGTACTTTTTCGCCAGCTTATCGCACCTCACCAGCGGCGTATCCCCCTCCCCGATGGTGAACCGCGGGGTCCGGGGGGTAAGCGGTAAATAATCGCCGTATCTGGCCAGAACGCCCGTTTTCAGCACTAGCCCCCTTCTATCTCCTCGACGCGGATGAAATTGCTGATTTCCCGGACCACGTCCAGCTTCTCCAGCTCGCGGAGCGCCCGCTGCATGTCTTTCTCGCGGGCGGGGTGGGTCATAATCACTATCTCCGCCGTCTGGGCCACGTCGGCGGACTCCGGCTGGATGGCCGACGAGATGCTTATCTCATTATCGCCGAACACCGTGGCAATCCGGGCCAGGACGCCGGGCCGGTCCGCGGCGCTCAGCCGGATGTAGTACTGCGTTTCGATTTCTTCCATGGGCCGGATGCGCTTGGAGGATACCGCCTTCCCGACGGAGACGCTGCCGATGCCCAGGACAATCTTCCGCGCCGAGGCCACTACGTCGGCAATCACGGCGCTGCTGGTGGGCAGGGGGCCGGCCCCCTGTCCCATGAAGAGCACCTTGCCGGCGAGGTCGGTCTCCACCTGCACGGCGTTATAGACGCCGTCCACCTTAGCCAGGAAGGACTCTTCCGGCAGGAAGACCGGGTGCACCCTGGCCTCGATGGCGCCGCCGCTCTCCTTGGCGATGGCCAGCAGCTTGATGGTGAAGCCCAGGTCACGGGCGTAACGGAAGTCCCGGCTGGTCAGGCGGGAGATGCCCTCGCGGTAGATATCCTGTGGCCGCACCCCACTCTGAAAGGCCAGCGAGGCCAGTATCGCCAGCTTGTAGGTAGCATCGATACCTTCGACGTCGTTTTCCGGGTTGGCCTCGGCGTAGCCGAGCTCCTGCGCCCGCTTTAGCGCCGAGGCGAAGTCAATGCCTTCCTGGGCCATCCGGGTGAGGATGTAGTTGGTGGTGCCGTTGATGATGGCGAAGATACCGCTGATTTTATTGGCCACCAGGTCATGCTTCAGCGGGGCGATGAGGGGGATGCCCCCGCCGACGCTGGCCTCGTACTGGAGGCCCACCCCGTGCTCCCGGGCCAGGGCCAGCAGCTCCAGGCCGTGCTTGGCGATGACCTCCTTGTTGGAGGTAACGGCGTGCTTGCCGCCGGAGATAGCCCGCTTGAGGTAGTCCAGTGCCGGTTTCTCCCCGCCGATGGCCTCGACGATGATATCCAGGCCGGGCTCGTTGAAAAAACTGTCGTCGTCGGTGGTGAAAAGCCGGGCCGGCAGCTCCTTGGCCAGCGGGCGCGAGAGGTCCGCCGGCAGCACCTTGATTTTACGCAACACCAGGGGGCAGCCGACCTTCTCCGCGAGGTCGCCGGCCCTCTCCGTGAGGACCCGGGCCACCTGTCCGGCTACCACCCCCAGGCCGATTACTCCCACGCCGATGCTATCTTTGCTCATCCCTTCCTCCCTAACGCCTGCAAGTCCCTGGTTGCCCGTTCCACCACCAGCGCCTGGACTTCCCCGTTGAGACGGGTGTCGTCGATTTCCGCCGCCGATTGAAGCCAGAGCTGGCTGACCCACTCCTGGTAGGCCTGGTTCAGCAGGACATTCTTGTCTTCCGGGGAAAGCTCCCGGTCATCGTCCTTATCGACTATCTTAATCAGCCAGTACCCGCCCTGAGTCCAGTATTGCTCGTCGCGGACAGGCTGGCTCCACACCCCAATCTCGACGTTCAAATTAAAAACATATTCATCAAGGGCCGGGCTAATCTCCTCCCGCGTTACCATGCCCAGTTCCCCTCCCTTGTCCCGGGAAGGACTGTAGTTGGAATATTCCTTGGCCAGCGGCGCCAGCTCCTCGCCGGCTTCCAGCCTGGCCCGGATATTCTCCGCCTCCTCCCCACTGGTTATCAGGAGGGCCTGTACCTGGGCTTCCTCCTCGTACTGCTTTTCCAGGACCTTTATCAACCAGTAACCCACCTGCTTGTAAATCTCTTCGTCAAGGAAGGGCTGGCTGAGCCTCCCCGGCTCCGCGCCGAAGGCATATCCCGTGGCCACGGTGGAACCCAGCTGCTCCTTGAGGACGACCTCGGGGTGCCAGCCGAAGTCGCCTTTATTCACGTTCTTGGAATAGTAATTGAGCGCAAACTCTTCAGCCAGCGCCGTGAAGTTCTCGCTGTTCTGCAACCGGTTCCTTATCTCCTGCGCCTGCCGCTGGCTCTCCAGGAGCATGGCCATGATATGCACCTGCGGGGCCGAGTCCGGTACCCGGGAGTCGAAATACTCCTGAAAGAGCCGGTTCCGCAGCAGCTCGGTCCGGATAAGGTCGATGCTGGCCTTGTTCATCGGCAGCCCGGCGGACTCCAGCGTCTTCCTGGCATCGTCGTCGCTGACGGTTATTCCCAGCGTGGCGGCGCCCTGCCTGACGAGCGCGGACTCCTCGATGCCCCTGGCCGTAGGGCTGACTATCGACCCGATGTCATTGGGCTGCTGAATCAGGGCGGCCGTCGCCACGGCGTCGATAAGGTAGCCCGTGTTGAAACCAGCATCGTTCACCCTGATGACCGTCCGGTGCAGGGGCAGAAACTCGCCGAGGAGCCACCCCAGCAGGACAATCAGGACGACCACGGCAATGATGGCAACCCCGCTGATATAGACGATGCGCTGGCGCCTTACCTGCCGCCGGTGCGCGGACAGCTGGCGCCGGGTCATTTCACGCTGGGGTTTCTCCGTTTTCTTCTTCTTAGCCAATGCGGTACTCCTTGCCTGAAAAATTTTACATGCCGCCCATATATTTATAATGCATCGGGGGATACTTTTTCAAATGGGGCGTCCGGTGAGCGGAGCGGGAGATGATTTTCTACTTGCGCCACACGATATGGCACTGCCACTTCGGCGAGCTCTCCGGGAAGTCCGTCCGGAAATGGGCCCCCCGGCTCTCCTCCCGGATGAAGGCGGCCTCCGTGAGGAGCCGGCCGGTCAGCACCAGGTTGCTCAGCTCATAGGAAGGCTGGTCGGGCGGCGGGGGCAGGGCCTGCTGCCAAGCCGCCAG
Organism: Chloroflexota bacterium; assembly: GCA_043818415.1. GTDB lineage: Bacteria > Chloroflexota > Dehalococcoidia > Dehalococcoidales > RBG-16-60-22 > RBG-16-60-22. The sequence goes on from JBDRFW010000174.1 coordinate 4,338, forward strand.
CATCCCGGCCGCCTGGTTCAGGCCATCGCGGTCGCGGATAATACCCACCCCGTCCCAGTGCGTCTGCTGCAAGACGGTGAGGCTGGGCTGAGGCACCACCCGGGGAACCGGCCGCTGGCCGAGCGTGGAGTACATGTCCTTGACCCTGCCGCCGGCGGACGGCTTTTCCTTGCTCTTGCTCCGGGTCCGCTCCACTATCCGGCGGCTGAAGACGATGGCCTCCAGGAGGGAGTTGGAGGCGAGGCGGTTGGCGCCGTGGACGCCGGTGCAGGCGACCTCCCCGGTGGCGAAGAGGCCGGCGATATTCGTTTCTCCCCAGTTGTTGGTACGAATGCCGCCAATCATGTAGTGGGCGGCCGGCGCCACCGGTATAAGGCTCCGGGTGATATCCAGGCCGTGGTCGAGGCAGAAACGGTAGATGTGGGGGAACCGACTGGCCACGGTCGGCGCCGGCAGGTGGGTGACATCGAGAAAGACCTTGTCCGAGCAGGTCTTTTTCATCTCGTAGAGGATGCTGCGGGAGACGACGTCCCGCGGCGCCAGTTCGCCCCGCTCGTGGTAGTCCGCCATAAAACGGTAGCCCTCCACGTTACGCAGCACTCCCCCCTCCCCGCGGACCGCCTCCGAGATGAGGAAGGGCAGCACGCCGGGGATACGCAGGGCGGTGGGATGGAACTGGAAGAACTCCATATCGGCGATTTCCGCGCCGGCGTTGAAGGCCAGGGCGATGCCGTCGCCGGTGGCGATGTCCGAGTTGGTATTGTACTTGAAGAGCTGCCCGGCGCCGCCGGTGGCCAGAATCAGGTAGCGGCAGGGGAACTCCTCGATGGTGCCGGTACGGCAGTCCAGCGCCCGGATGCCGGCCACCTTCCCCTTTTCCACCAGGATTTCCGTGGCCAGGAAGTCCTCCAGCACCTGGATGCCGCAGGCCCGCACCTGCCGGCTCAAAGCCACCTCGATGTGCTCGCCGGTGGCGTCGCCGCCGGCGTGGAGGACGCGAGGCACACTGTGGGCCGCCTCCATGGCCAGGGCCACCTCCCCGTCAAGGGTATCGAAGGGGACACGGTAGTTCACGAGGTCGGCGATGCGGGCCGGGGCCTCGCTGGCCAGGATACGCACCGCCTCTTCGTCGGAAAGGCCGCAGCCGGCCTTGAGGGTATCTTGAATGTGGAGCTGGGGGGAATCGTCCTTGCCGATAGCGGCGGCGATGCCGCCCTGGGCGTACCGGGTATTGCAGTCGTCGATGCTGCCCTTGGTGATAACCAGCACGCTGCCCTGCTCTTTAGCCAGCAGGGCGGTGTAAAGCCCCCCGATGCCGCTCCCCACCACGATGAAATCGTAGAGGTCCATCTAGACCTTCAGCCCCCGGAGGATGTCCCGGGCGATGATGCTCCGCTGCAGCTCCAGGGCCAGCTCGGTGGCGCTGGCCGCCAGGGCGCGGCGGCACAGCCTTTCCATGGGCAGCCCTTCGATATATGGCGGTCCGTTAAATACGTGGGCGACGCGGTCGGCCATGGTATGGACCATCTGGGTGGTGTACAGCTTGACCATGGCCGCCTCGCGCGTAATCGATTTCCCGTTGTCGGCTTTCCAGGCCGCCTCATAGACCATGAGCCGGCCGGCGTGGACGGACACGGCCATATCGGCCAGGGCCGCCTGGATATTGGTCCGCTGCCCGACTGACTGCCCGAAGGTCTCGATGGTCCGGACGCGCTCGGCAGCCTCGTCGAGGAGGCGGCGGGCCACGCCCACGCCGCGGGCGCCCCGTACCACCCGGCGCGGCGGGAGCCACTTCCGGCCGAGACGAAAGGCCTTGCCCTCCTCGCCGAGAATGTTCCCGCCGGGGACACGGCAGTCCTTAAAATTCAGTGACATCGGCTCGCTTATCTGGGAGGCCCACCCCACCTTTTCCCCACCGCCGCTGACGCGGAACCCCGGCGTGTCCCGGTCCACCAGGAAGCAGGTCACGCCTTTGTCATTGCCGGCAGCGGCAAAGACCACGGCGAAATAGTCCTCGCCGGGACGGGAGAGGGAGAGCTTTTTACCCTTCAGTATATAGTCGCCGTTGACCTTCTCCGCCTTCATCTTCAGGCCGGAGAGGTCGGCGCCGGCGTCCGACTCCATCAGGGCCAGGTAGGGCCTTTTCCGTCCGTCCAGGGCGGGCTGTAAAAATTTTCCCCGCTGTTCTTCAGTGCAGTCGAAGAGAAGGGGGGAAACGTCCCCGAAGTGGAACGGCACCACCGTCTGGGCCAGCTCTTCCTCCACCAGGCAGACGCCCAGGGTGTCCAGCCCGGCGCCCCCCAGTTCCTCCGGGACGCCGATACCCCACAGCCCCATGTCCCGGACCATCCTGACCAGTCCGGCTTCTTTATCGTCGGGGAGATAGGCGCGGGCGTCGCTCATGTCGGCGGCGCGTCCCAGGATTTCCCTCTCCTCCGGCCGGAGGTGGTCGGTGACGAAGTCGCGCGCCAGACTTTGAATCATCTTGTGTTCTTCGGACAGCTCAAAGTCCATGTTACATCACCCCAATCCGACTACCCGGAGCTAACGGCTTCTTCGAGGAAGAGATCAAGGTCGGGCTCGTCCTCGTCGGCGATGCGCCGCTCGAGGCGGGACATCACCTCCACCATGCGGTGGTTGACGACGTAGTTCTTGATGGTGGTATCCACCTGGGGACAGACGAGGACGCAGGCATGGCAGAGGTCGCAGTCCTCCCCGACGGTGCTCTCCAGGGCCATCGAGGTACGCTGCTCGGTCTTATCACGCCGGGCCGGCTCCCGGGACAAGAAGGGGCAGATATCCACGCAGTTGCCGCAGCCCAGGCACTCTTTGTGCCCGCTGATATTCTCCACGATGTTCAGGGAGTGGGCCGTGCCGAAACCGCTGGAGAGCAGGCGGCACCGCCCCACCGGCGGGCACCGGGTGCTGAGGACCTCGTTCAGGATATTTTCAATCTCTTTGATATCCCGCTGGACGGGTAACGGCATGATAATTCTCCATATTTGTCATTGCGAGCGCAGCGAAGCAATCTTCCAGAGATACGAAGAATACGCCCCGGGATTGCTTCGCCCTTCCGCGGAAGGACTCGCAATGACGGCGTTGGCTAAACAATCTCCTTCCCAATTATTTCCGTATAATGGGCCAGTTTAGAGTCCTGCGGGGCGTGGCCGTGGGCCCGCCGCGTGTAGTCCGGCAGCAGCCGCGGGGATAAAGGACGCTCCCGAGCCAGGCCGGTCTTCTCCAGCTCCTGCTGCCAGCGGCGCACGTGCTCGAGGGTGGGGCTGCCCCGCTTCACCTCTTTGGCATATATCGCCGCCGCCCTACCGGCCCGCCTCCCGAAGACGAACAGGTCCAGGGTGGAGTTGCCGATGAGACGGTTCCGACCGTGCACGCCGCCGGTGCACTCGCCGGCCGCGTAGAGTCCCGGCACGTTGGTGGCACCCTCGGTGTCAATCTTGATGCCGCCGTTCTGGTAGTGCAGGGTGGGGTAGACCAGAATCGGCTCCCGGGTGATATCGATGTTATAGCGGCGGTACTGGCGCACCATGGCGGGCAGCTCCCGGGCAATCGTCCCTTCGCCGCGTATCATGTCAATCATCGGGGAGTCCAGCCAGACGCCGACCTCGCCGTGGGGCGTCCTCAGTCCCAGCCCGCGCTCGCGGCACTCGCGGATAATCGCCGAAGCGACGACGTCGCGGGGCTCCAAAGGCATGATGAACTGCTCCCCGTTGAGGTTGGTGAGCTGCGCTCCGAGCGTCCTCACCTTCTCGGTGACCAGTTGGCCGAGAATCTGGAGGGGGTAGATGGCGCCGGTGGGGTGGTACTGCATGGTATCGATGAAAATCAGCCCGGCGCCGGCGCGGTAGGCCAGCACCAGGCCGTCGGCGGTGGCGCCGTAGTGATTGGTGGTGGGGAAACCCTGGATATGCAGTCGCCCGATGCCGCCGGTGGCCAGGATTACCGCCCGGGCCCGGACGATGATAAGCTCCTCGGTCTCCAGGTTGAGCAGGATAGCCCTGGCTATCTGGCCGCGGTCGTCCAGTATCAGCTCGACGGCCGCCACGAACTCAAGGTAGTCGATTTTCTTGTTGCGGAGCTCGTCGCGCAGGACGCGCATCGCCTCCAGCCCGGTGTAGTCGCGCGCCGAGTGCAGGCGCCGCCGGGACGTGCCGCCGCCGGAAAGCTCGTGCATGGAGCCGTCCGGGGCCTTGTCCCAGTTGACCCCCAGCTTTTCCAGCCACCGTATGGCGGAGGGGGCGTCCTTGACCAGCACCTCCACCAGCTCCGGGATATTATCGAAGTGGCCGCCGCCCATGGTGTCCAGGTAGTGAATCGCCGGGGAGTCGTTGGGGCGGTCGGCGGCCTGCGTGCCGGCCTGGGCCCCCACGGTGTTGGCGTCACCCAGGCGCAGCTTGGTGGTGACGAGCACCCTGGCGCCCTGTTCGTGGGCGAGCAGGGCCGCCGAAGCCCCCGCCCCGCCGCAGCCGATGACCAGGACATCCACGTTGTAGTCCGGCTTGGAGGGGTCGATTTTCTCCGGGTCGATGCGGCTGTTCCCCTCGAGGAGGTCGGCCAGCTCTACCGGGGTGGCATCGCCCTTGTTGACGCCCACCAGCAGCCGGCGCATGCTCGATTGGATGTAGTCGGGGTGGAACTGCTGCAAAAGGTCGGCCTTCTCCAGCTCGTTGAGGCGCGGTATCGACTCGATGAGACGCCTCACCCGGGTATCTTCAACGATATGAATGCTTTCTTCCAGATAAGCAGGGTACATTTTAGATGACTCTTACTCCCAGCTCTGCTCCAGGGCCGACTCCACGTCGCGCTCGGCGTAGCGGCGGCGGAGCTCCTGCCCGCCGGTCTTTTTCAGCTCTTCAATCTCGGCATCGAACCGGCCGGACTCTATCTCCTTGATTCTTTTCTCCAGGTGCTCGGTGACGGGCGTCAGGTAGCGTCCGTAGAGGCGGCGCGCCAGCAGGGCCACGTAGTAGGGCACCAGACCCTGCGGGCAGCGGGCGGCGCAGAGGCCGCACATGAGGCAGTCGAAGGACCTGTCCGCCACCGCCTTGATATCGCCCCGCAGGGCGTCGGTCATGAACCACATCACCTCCAGCTCCTGGGGGCAGGTCTTGGTGCAGGTGTTGCACCCGAAGCACTTGACGATGTCCGGGTAGAGGGCCTTGAGCTTCTCGCCGTCGGCTTTAATCTTCTCCAGGTCGTAGATGGCCTTGACGGCCGGGAAGTACGGTATCTGTACCAGGCACATGTCCGGCTCCACGGCCTTCTGGCAGGCAAGGTCATGACGCAGCTGGGGGTCGTTCTTGAAGTTGTAGATGGTGGCGCAGGCGCCGCAGAAGCCGGCCCGGCAGCCGCAGCCGCGGACCAGGCGGTAGCCGCTGTACTCCAGCGCCGTGAGGATAGTGAGACCCTCCGGCACCTGGACATGCCGCCCCATGATATAGATATCGATTAATCTGGCCTGTTCTGCCATTAAACTACTCTATACTTTATGTAAGAGACTTCGTCCGAAAAACCTGTGGTCATGGTGCCGAGGGGGAGATTTGAACTCCCACGAGCTTACGC
>JBDRFW010000175.1:0-2108 GCA_043818415.1 Chloroflexota bacterium
GTGCTCGCGGGGACGCAGGTTCTCTTTCTTAATCCCCAGGCCGTAGTACCAGTTGAGGCGCTGCTCCACCCAGTAGTCGAACCATCGGTCGTCGGTGCCCGGCCTGACGAAGTACTCGACCTCCATCTGCTCGAACTCCCGGCTGCGGAAGATGAAGTTGCCGGTGGTAATCTCGTTGCGGAACGACTTGCCCATCTGGGCGATGCCGAAGGGCAGCCGCTTGCGACTGGTATTGACCACGTTCTGAAAGTTGACGAAGATGCCCTGGGCCGTCTCCGGACGCAGGTAGACCACGTTGGCCGCCTCCTCCACCGGGCCCATGAAGGTCTTGAACATCAGGTTGAACTGCTGGGGCTCGGTGAGGTCGCCGCCGCAGGCGGGGCACTTGTTCTCCTTGAGGTCGTCCGCCCGCCAGCGCTGGTGGCAGTTTTTACACTCCACGAGGGGGTCGGAGAACTGGGTGACGTGCCCGCTGGCCTCCCAGACCCGGGGGTTCATCAGGATGGAGGTGTCCAGCCCCACCATGTCGTCCCGCTCCTGGACGACGGCGCGCCACCAGGCCTCCTTGATGTTGCGCTTCAGCTCCACGCCGATGGGTCCGTAGTCCCAGCAGGCGGAGAGTCCCCCGTAGATATCGCTGGAGGGGAAGATAAAGCCGCGCCGCTGGCTGAGTGAGACGAGCTTTTCCATGGTAACCTTGCCTGTGTTGGCTGACATCGATATTACTCCCGGAGACTTTTAGCGTGACGGCGCCGGAACTGCCGGGTGGTCCGCACGAAGAATACGCCCAAAATGATGCCGCCCAGCGCCATGACGATGACGGCGAATACCCAGACCGGCATCAGCTTTACCTTATAAGCATTGTATAGAAAAATATCCAGCATTGCAAAGATAAGGATAACCTGGGGGAGCGCCAGCATGTTACCCATGACCGGCAGCAGCCTGGGCATGGGGGAGGACTCCGGCGGCAGGTAACGGGCGCTGAGCATGGCCGTCCTGACGATGCCGAAGGCAAACAGCGGGCAGAGCGCCTGCGGAACGACCAGCCAGGCGGTGACGGCGGCGCGGCCCAGCCAGCGGTCCGGGGAGCCGTTCTGAAAGTGATAGGTCACCTCGGGGGGGAGGAGGCGGTAGAAAAAGGCGGCCAGGACGACGGAGATAACGAGCATGGCCACCGGCAGGACGATGTACGTCCCGCGGAATGGTAATGGATATTCCAGACTGGCGCCGGCCGATGCTGATTGGTTAATGGCGAGTCTCTCCGCAAGTGGTTATAGTAAAGATTAACAGCTTTGGAACGTGGGTGTCAAAGCGGGGAGGCGGAGATTACTCTCCATCCGCAGTTGCGTGCTAAGAGGCGCAGGTGCTGCAGCTCCCGGAGCTGCAGCTGGAGCAGGAACCGCCGCCGGCGCCGGGTATGGTCCTGGGCACGCCGCCGAGGCTGGCATGGAACGCGGCGAAGGTGGACATCTTGCGCCGGGCGGGCCGGTGGCACTTCGGGCAGTCCGCGGGCTGGCCGGACTGGCTCAGCGGGCGCAGCTGCTCGAACCCGGAATTGCAGCTCTGGCAAACATACTCGTATATCGGCATGGTGGCTCTCCTATTTACAGTTTAACGTGTTCAGGGACGATGGTCAAGCCAGTGTTGCCATGCCGAAGGGCAGGGTGTAGGATAGAGGGGAAAATCTCAGCTCTGAGGTGCGCTTTGATTCATAGACTTGACATAAAAACAGGTTCGCGGGTGGAGTTCCAGGACGTCACCTCCAAAATCAGGGAAATAGTCGGGGGCAGCGGGGTGAAGAGCGGCATCTGCTATGTCTTCGTGCCGCACACCACGGCCGCGGTTATGGTCAACGAGCACGCCGACCCTTCAGTGGTGGAGGATATCGCCGCGCAGCTGGAGGTAATGGCGCCGCAGCATGATAAGTACCGGCACCGGGAGGGCAACTCGCCGACTCACGTCAAGGCCAGCCTCATCGGCGACTCCGAGACGGTGTTCATCGAGGACGGCAAGCTGGTGCTGGGGACGTGGCAGGGCGTCTTCTTCTGCGAGTTCGACGGCCCGCGGAGCCGGCACCTGCTGGTCAAGATACTTGCGGACAGCTGACA
>JBDRFW010000176.1:0-2141 GCA_043818415.1 Chloroflexota bacterium
CTGGCTTGCTATAATGAAACCACTCTATTAAGTTGATATACATGGATAAAACCAAACAGAGAAAACTCGCTGACACCTTACCCTATCACCGTATTGTCGTCAAGCTTGGCACCAGCTTGCTGACCAACGGCACTGACCACCTCGACCCGTCAGTAATGTCAAATCTTGTCAGTCAGGTGGCTCAACTTCATCAGCACGGGCTGGAGTTACTTATTGTTTCATCGGGTGCTATTGCCGCCGGGCAGTCAAAATTGGGATTAACACGAGAGCATAGACGGAAACAGCGCGGTATCCCTTTCAAGCAGGTATTAGCTTCGGTTGGCCAGAGCCGTCTTATGAATGTTTATGATCAGTTGTTCTCTGAGTATGGCATCACCGTGGCTCAGGCTCTACTGACCCGCGCCGACCTTACCGACCGTGCTGGTTATCTCAATGCGCGTGGCACACTTCTAGCTTTGCTTGAGCTGCGGGTCATCTGCATCGTCAACGAGAACGACGTGATTTCCATCGACGAGATTAAGGAGGCCAAGTTCGGGGACAACGATAACCTCTCCGCGATGGTGGCCAACCTGGTCGATGCCGACCTCCTCATGATACTGACGGACATCGGCGGGCTGTACTCGGCCGACCCCTTCCACGACCCTACCGCCCGCCTGATTCCCGAGGTGAGGAAAATAGATGCCGGTATCAAGCGGCTGGGGGCCATCACCCGGAGCAACCTGGGCACCGGCGGCATGGTGACCAAGATAGAGGCCGCCGAGCTGGCCACGTCCTCCGGCGTGGACGTCATCATCGCCGACGGCCGGGAGCCGGACGTTATCGTGCGGCTGGCCTCCGGCGAGGCTATCGGCACCCACTTCCTGCCCCCCGCCGGCAACCTGGAGAGTCGGCAGCGCTGGATGGTCTCCGGGCTCTGCACCCGCGGCAAGCTGATCGTGGACAGCGGCGCCGCCCTGGCCCTGCGGAAACAGAACCGCAGCCTGCTGGCGGCCGGTATCAGTAAAGCGGAAGGCAAGTTCGCCCGCGGCGATATCGTGGCTATCTATGACGCCGAGGGGACGCAACTCGGCTGCGGCATCACCAACTACAGCTCCAGCGATATCGGTGTTATCAAGGGTGCCCACTCGACGAAGATTGCCGGGCTGCTCAGCTTCGACTACGGCCCGGAGGTGGTGCACCGTAACAACCTAGCGCTGTTGGAAAGGGAGGAGCCAAGTGGCCATAGGGAAACTGTACCAGTCCAGCGATGAGAAGTTCATAGCCGTCGTCAACTACCAGTTCCAGCACGAGTCCGAGAACCGCTGGTGGGGAGAGTTGACCCTGGTGGACTACGTGCGCATCAAGGACGGCAGCGGGTATCTCCTGGAGCTGGAGGACAGCCGCCGGGCCAGGTGCTCGCTGAAAAAGAGGGTCAACCGGGCGGTCACCAGCCTCCCGCCCCGCTACGTCTACCACTTCAGCGGCACCAGCGAGTTCGACTACTAGGCGGGGGAAGATTGGGGGGAGGCGGACGGCTATGAAGACGGTAGTGCTGGGAGACTTGCCGTGCAACGGTAAATCGGAGAAAGCTGAGAGGGGCGCTGCCCCTCTTTTAAATAATTCTCCCCTTCCCCTCAATCCCAAGGGGAAGGGGACACAGGGGATAGGGTTACCATAATGAATACCAACATTAACGCCGCCGTTGAAGACTTAAAAGCCAAGGGCCGGGCCGCCAAAAGCGCCGCCCACCGGCTGGCCTTCCTCTCCACCGATGTCAAGAACAAAGCCCTCCTCAACATCGCCGGGGACCTGCTCGCTAAAAAAGAGGAGATACTGGCCGCCAATAAAAAGGACTACGCGGCGGGGAAAGCGGCGGGGCTCGACGCCGCCATGCTCGACCGTCTCATGCTGGACGAAAGCCGTCTCGAAGGCATCGCCGCGGACACCCGGGCCGTCGCTTCTCTCCCCGACCCCGTCGGGGAGACCTTCGACATGCATACCCTCCCCAACGGGCTGCAGGTCGGCAAGCGGCGGGTGCCCCTGGGCGTCATCGGCGCCATCTACGAGAGCCGCCCCAACGTCACCGTGGACATCTCCGCCCTCTGCCTCAAGTCCGGCAACGCCGTCATCCTGCGCGGCGGCAAGGAGACCATCAACTCCAA
>JBDRFW010000177.1:0-8910 GCA_043818415.1 Chloroflexota bacterium
TGAATACGGTGAGCCTTCTGTCTTGAAGTACATGGACTTTCCCATGCCCGAGGTTGGTGAAAACGATGTTCTTATTAAAGTGGGGGCTACCTCAATTAACCGGTTTGACCTGAAGATGAGGCGAGGTCAAATACCGCAGATTCCCGGGCGCGACCCGTTTCCAATGCCCTTCCAGCCGGGCCGAGACGTGGCCGGTGAAGTGGCGGCGGCAGGTGATAAAGTAACGCGCTTCAAGGTAGGCGACCGTGTTGTCGGCATGGCCCACCCCGCCTGCGGGCAGTGTGAATACTGTCGGCGGGACCTTGATTATTTATGCATTAACACCAAGTTGCCCGGGCATCAAACCCCTGGCGGCTATGCCGAATACGTCGCCCGCCCGGAAACCCAGGTTCTGCTTGCTCCCGAAGGTGTCCCGTATGAAAAGCTGGCGAGCTGTCTCTGGTCCTATGCTTGCGTCTGGAACGTGGTTTCCCGGCGCGGGAACCTGCGCCCCGGTCAGTCGGTGTTAATTACCGGGGCCAGCGGTGGTCTGGGGACCGCTGCCGTTCAACTGTCCCGGCTGGTGGGGGCTTCCAAAATTATTGCCACCACCGGTTCGCCGGCCAAGGCGGAGCGCCTCAAAGAGCTCGGCTTTGACCATGTCGTTAATTACCATGACGCTGATGCCGCCGACCAGGTCAGGTCGTTGACCAACGGCACCGGCGTTGACCTGGTAATCGACCTCGTTGGTGGCGAGATGTTCGTCCTGGGGCTGAACTGCTTGAGGATGAGTGGAACCATAGTCAACGTTGCCGGTGAAGAGGCGACCAACTCAATCCCGATGCGCATGCTGACAGTCATGCTTCTCCACCGGTACGTAACTATTGTGGGCGTCAGAGCTGCCAAGCGCATTGATAACGAGACCGTGCTCCAATTTTTAGGTGAAGGGAGAATTGACCCGATTATTGATAGAGTTATGCCCTTGAGTGAAGCGGCTAAAGCTCATGAAATTCTGGAGAATCAGGAACACATCGGCAAGATTGTCCTGGTTCCTTAACCCGGCGGGCGGAAAAGGCTTTAATAGTTATTCTGGAACCTGTAGCCCACGCCGGGCACGCTGAGGATATAGCGGGGGTTCTTGGGGTCGGCTTCCAGCTTGGTACGCAGGTGGCCGATATAGACGTGGAGGTATTCCCGCTCCGTCTTGTATTCCGGCCCCCAGATTTTGCCGAGGAGGTGGCGGTGGCTGAGCGCCTGCCCCTCACCCAGCACCAGCTCGCGCAGTAGCTTGAACTCCGTCGGCGTCAGCCTGACTTCTCTTCCGGCCACGGTCACCCGCCGCGCCACGAAGTCGATTTCCAAGTCGCCGCTCTGGAACGATGTCCCCGCCGGCGCCGCGTCGTCCACCTTGTTGCGGCGCAACACCGCTTTAATCCGGGCGATAAGCTCATCCACGCCGAAGGGCTTGGTGATGTAGTCATCCGCCCCTAGGTTCAGGCACCTTACCTTGTCGGCGACATCGCCCCGGGCGCTGAGCCCGATGATGGGAACATGGGAAAACTGCCGGAGGCGGCGGCAGACCTCAAAGCCGTCCACCCGGGGCAGCATGATGTCCAGCAGAATGAGGTCGAGCGGCTCCCTTTCCACCACCTGCAGGGCTTCCGCCCCGTCCCGGGCGGTGAGGATATGCCACCCTTCCCGGGCCAGGTTGTAGCGCAGGAACTTCAGTATCTTCTCGTCGTCGTCAACCACGAGGATATAAGTATGGTCCATTGCTTTATTACACGGCGTTAATCGGATTTCAGCCGGGCACTCTCCTTTTGATTCACCGGCAGGACAAAAATGAACCGGGAACCGATGCCTTCTTCACTCTCCACCCAGATACGGCCGCCGTGGGCCTCGACGATGCCGCGGCAGATGGACAGCCCCAGACCGATACCCTTTTCATGGTCATCGTTGCTCCGGACACGGTAGAAGCGGTCGAAGACCCTTTCCCGATTCTGCAGCGGTATCCCCTTACCCTCGTCGCTAACGCTGATTATAACGGAATCGCCGGAGAGCTCGGCGGCTATGGTAATCCGGCTCCCCTTGGCCGAGTATCTGGCCGCATTCTCACAGAGGTTCGTCAGCACCTGCCCGAGGCGTATTCTGTCAACATAGATGTCCGGCAGCCCGGGCGGTATCACCACCTCGACCTCGTGGTCCCGGGTGACCGTCTTCACGGCACGCTCCGCCCACTCCAGGACCTCGGCAAGCTGGTACCAGTCCTTGTCCAACTCCACGGCGCCGGCATCGAGGCGGGACATGTCCAGCAGGTCCCCCACCAGCTTGGTCAAATAATCGGTCTCCTGGTCGATGTCCAGCAGGAAGTCCAGGTTCTTTTTATCGCCCCACTCCCCGGCGTTGCGCAGGAAGGTGGTGGTATAGCCCTTGATAATGGCCAGGGGCGTGCGGAGCTCGTGGGACACCATGGAGAGGAGGTCGTTCTTCAACTGCTCCGACTGCCTCAGGGTCTCTATCTTGACCCTGGCCTCGATAATCTCCTCCTCCAGACGCTTTCTTTCCGTGATGTCCCGAAAAACCGAGATAAGCGACATGCTGCCGTCCGTGTTCAGCAGGGGGGCCATGGCTACTTCGTATTCCCGGCCCCTTATGGTCCGGTCGCCGATGTGCCGGGGATGGGATATTTTACCATCCGGGGACTCCGGGATGGGGCAGTCCGGGCATATCCCTTCCCGTCCCAGGACCTTCCAGCATTCCTGATGACCGTTATCACCGAAGGCCCTCCGGGCGGCCTCGTTCATAAACCGCACCTTCCGGTTCATATCGATAATCATCACACCGTTGTTCATGCCGTTCAGCCAAGTCTCCAGGCTCTCCCGGGCATCGACGATATCCTGGTACAGTCGCATATTCTCCAGGGTAACGGCAATCTGATGGCTGATGGTGGTCACCAGCTGCATGTCCTCGACGCCGTAAGGCTGCCCGGAGAGTTTCCCGCCCACCAGGAGCAGCCCGGATACCTCGCCGCCGCGCGACTTCAACGTGGCGATAAGCTCCGCGCCGATTCCCTTCAGGCACTCCTTCTCTTCCCAGATAACGTTCTGCAACTGCGGAATAACCTCGATGTCCCGGTAGCGCAGGACACCGCCGGAGTACTTCAACCAGGCGAGCAGCGGACTCCCGGCCTTAAAGACAACCCCCGGGGCTTCCCTGGCCTCCCGGCCGGCGGAATAGGCCACCCGGAAATCGGCACTCCGGGAGAGCGGCTGCAGGAGATAAACGCTGGAAGCGTGCAGCGCCCCGGCCACCATCCCGACCGTGCTGCGTCCCACCCCGGCAAAGTCGGAAAGGCTTTGTGTATGCCAGCTGAAGGCCTCCAGGGCCTTGAGATAGTTATAGCGGTCACGGTAATACCAGCGGTCCACCCGGTTCTGGACCTGCCCCCACAGGGCCGGCATGGCGATGGCCAGCAGGACGATGAGCACCAGGTACAGCCACGGCTCCAGCGGCGATTTATGAGGAATCTCGACGGCCAGAAAGAACAGCCCGACTACCGGCACGGCCACGACGGTGCTGGTCAGGAGATAGGCGGTGGTCTTGCGCAGGAGGAAGTTGATATCCAGGAGATTATACCTCATGATGGCAATCGTGGTGAGGAGGCAAAAGACGATGGTGGCCAGGATGGCGCCGGGGTAAAGCGACAGCCCGAATACCGGCAGGGCGTCAAAGATGCCGCCGACCAGGCTGATGATAATGCCGACGATGACGTAGCTGAGCCGGTTCCGCTCCTCCCCGTAGCTGATCGCCCGCCGCGCCCGGATGAAGTTCAGCAGCGTCAGGATGGTGATAGCATAGAGGAGCAGTATCCATACCGGCCAGACCGGCCCGAAGATGGGAGCGTAGCCGTAGGACTTCACCTGCATACCGCGGAAAATGAGGTCCGTGGCGGCCAGGGGGATGGAGATAACGAAGAAGGAGTAGAAGACGGGCAGGATATTACTGTTTATCCGGGTGCCGGTATAGCGCACGGAGAAATGATAGAAGAGCACGGTCATCAGCGGGCTCAGCGGTATCACCAGCCGGTCCCAGAAAAAGGCCCGCTCGATGTCCGGGCTGGCCCTCATGCCGAAGATGATGATGCCCCAGAGGGCCAGGCAGATGAGAAAGAAGGAGAACAGCCGGTGCGTGAAAGGACCCCGCCACACGATGGCGGCCAGGACGAGGCCGCAAAAGACCTGCACCAGCGGAAATACCAGGTAAGCGCTCATTTTACCCCTTAATTGGTATCCGGCGCGGTTTTCCGGAGACTCTCAATAATAGCATCGGAAGCGTTCATGTGAGGCGGCTTGAGCTGGGCCAGGTTGACCCCTTCCCGGCGCTTTTCCTCCAGGTACCTTTGAAAGCTGCCCCCGGCGAGAAGATGAAGGCGCAGGGGCATGACGCCGAGCATGCTTTCCAGGTTAGCGTAGTCCTGGTTGTTGGCCCCCAGCTCCCGGTGGATTCTCCCGGCCAGCTCGCCGGCGTCAACCGCTTTTTTCAGCTCGATGTAGAGGCGCAGCACGGGTTTGCTATCTTCATATTCCTTGCGGGCCGCCCAGTCCTCGAAGGCCGTCCCCGTATTGACGAGGGCCTGCCAGACGGTCTTTTCGTCCAGCCGGGCAAAGCCGGCGATATCGATGACGTCATCGGCACGGGTCTCGAAGACCATCTGCGGCAGCCTGATGCCGGCCTCACGATCCTCCATGGCCACGATTCTCACCAGGTCGCCGAGGCGGTAACGCAGGAAAGGCATGCCGTGAAAATTGGTGGTAACTACCTCGTAGCGGTGGCCGGGCTTGACCTCGTCGAGGAGGACGGTGCGGGGCCGGAAGGCCTTATCGTCCCGGCTCTGGAGCCAGTCCTCCTCGGGGATGAACTCCAGGAAGCAGAACGAGGGCACGAAGGTCATGTATTTCTTGTTCCAGGCGTGGGTGGCAATCAGCCCCGTCTCAGTGGCGCCGTAGCTCTCGAAGGGTTCCTTCCCCCAGTAGTACTTCAGCCGCTCGCGGTAGATGCCGGTGTCCATGCCGTAGCAGGAGAGCCCTTTCAAGGGCCAGAGGTCGCGGGGGAGTATGGTGCGGCCCTCACGCTTGCTGCGCAGCCAGGCCGTGAGCAGTCGCCACATTATCACGGGGTGCAGCATGCCCCGGCTCAGCTTGAGGTTGCCCGAGTTTTCCGTGAAGCGCTCGCCCATCTTGAGCAGGACGCTGGACATGGAAGACAGCACGTCCACGCCGGAGCGCAGCGCGATGGCGAAGCCGGCCCGTATCTTCGTCTCGAAGTCGGCGTCGGCATACTCGTCGGGGGGTGGGATAATGCGGGCGCCCATCCGCGGCACCAGGATATCAGCGAGCAGTCCCGTCATGTAAGGGGCGGGGGGCAGGTTGGTCAGTATCCGGATACCGCTCCCGAAGTTGACCTCGCCCTTGCGGCTGGCGCAGGCCAGGATGATGGAGGCCACCCCCACGTTGCTGAACATCTCGATGGCGCGCTCGGTGTAGGGAACCCACTTGGGTGTGCCGCCCCTCCCCGAGGTATGCGCCCAGCAGTACGGCTTGACGGCCAGGACGTCCTCGTTCTTCTCCCGGAGGGGCCCGGCGTAGTCGTCGTAGGTGGTCAGGGGAACGGTCTCGCGGAACTCCGCCACGCTGGCGGGTTTAGCCGGCATGAACTGCCGGGCCAGGGGGCTGTCACAGACCAGGTCAATCTGCTTGAGGAGGAGCTGCTCCTGTATCTCCATGAACTCCGGCAGGGACAGGTCGAGGAAACCGCAGTACTTGTTCCAGGCCTTCTCCCGGCTCCCCAGGCGGAATACCTCATCTTCGGTTATCATGCTGCCTCCGTCACGGGTTGTGTACCTTGATGTCCGATATATTCTAGCTTCGGGGCCTTACGGTTTCAAGAGAGAGCGGCGCTATTATACATTAATCCCCGAAGATTAACAATCTTTTAGCAATTTCCCGGGTCCTGTTCGTACCCGGTTGATTAGCTTTACTACATAGCTAAATTATGCTAAAATAAGACAGGCTGATATGCATGTTTTGTTTCAACCGGCCGGCCCGTCAGGATGCCGCCCCCGGCGGCGCGGGTTCCCCCGTTCCCGCCGGTTTCCGCCTTGCGTTGAAATATTTCTTGGCGTAAGAGGTTTGTAGAATAGTGTATGGGAATGCCCAAACCGCCGCGTAATCCTAGCCGGTACACCGCCGAGGACATCCAGGTGCTCGGGGGGCGGGAAGCGGTGCGCCGCCGCCCCGGCATGTACATCGGCAGCACGGACCAGCGCGGCCTGCACCACCTTGTCTACGAGGTGGCCTACAACAGCATCGACGAGGCCATGGCCGGCTGCTGCGACCGCATCCTGGTCACCATCAAGGAGGACAACTCCGTCTGCGTGGTGGACAACGGACGCGGCATCCCCGTGGAAATCCACCCCACCACCAAGGTCTCCGCCCTGGAAACGGTGATGACGGTGCTCCACGCCGGGGCCAAGTTCGGGGGCAAGACCTACGCCGTATCCGGCGGCCTCCACGGTGTCGGCGCCTCGGTGGTCAACGCCCTCTCGGAGTGGTGCACGGTCGATGTCCGGCGCGACGGCAAGGTCCACCACCAGGAGTACCGGCGCGGCGTGCCCCAGGGGCCGGTGCAGGTAATCGGCGATGCCACGGACACCGGCACCACCTTCACCTTCCTGGCCGACCGCGAGATATTCGCGGAAATCAGCTACGATTTCAACACGATAAGCGAGCGCCTGCGGGAGATGGCCTATCTCAACAAGGGCGTGGAGATGACCCTGCGCGACGAGAAGAAGGACCTGGAGCGGACCTTCTACTTCGAGGGCGGCATTACCGGCTTCGTCCGCCACCTCAACCGCAACCGCGTCGTGCGGCACCCGGTGCCCATCTACATCTCCAAGACCGTCAACAGCACCCAGGTGGAGGTGGCCCTCCAGTACAACGACGGCTTCAACGAGTCGGCCTTCAGCTTCGCCAACTGCGTCAACACCGTTGACGGCGGGACCCATATCACCGGTTTCCGCTCGGCGCTGACCCGCGTCCTCAACGACTACGCCAAGAAGAGCAAGCTGCTCAAGGAGGACGACTCCAATCTCACCGGCGAGGACGTCCGGGAGGGGCTGACGGCCATCATCAGCGTCAAGCTCCCCGAGCCGCAGTTCGAGGGGCAGACCAAGGGCAAGCTGGGTAACATCGAGGTCAAGAGCCACGTGGAGAGCGTCGTCAACGAAGGGCTGGCCCTCTACCTGGAGGAGCACCCCGACGATGCCAAGAAAATAATCGAGAAATGCGTCATCGCCTCCAAGGCCCGTGAGGCCGCCCGCAAGGCGCGGGACCTCATTATCCGCAAGAGCGGCCTGGAGACCGGCACCCTGCCCGGCAAGCTGGCCGACTGCTCCGAGAGGGACCCGGAGCAGTGCGAGGTGTACCTGGTGGAGGGCGATTCCGCCGGTGGCTCGGCCAAGCAGGGCCGCAACCGCCGCTTCCAGGCGATACTCCCCCTGCGCGGGAAAATCCTCAACGTGGAAAAGGCCCCCATGGACAAGATGCTGGCCAACGAGGAAATCCGCACCATCGTCACCGCTCTCGGCACCGGCATCGACGACGATTTCGACCCCGCCCGCCTGCGGTACGGCCGGGTCATCCTCATGACGGACGCCGATGTCGATGGCTCGCACATCCGCACCCTGCTGCTCACCTTCTTCTTCCGCCACATGAGCGAGCTCATCAACACCAAGCACCTCTACATCGCCCAGCCGCCTTTATACCGAGCTACAAAAGGCAAAGTTAGCGAGTGGATATATAATGAGGAAGGGCTTGGTAAATATTATTCCAAGCTTGCTTTCGACAATGTCACTGTGTTTTCCAAAGACAATTCCATCAAACTTAAGGGCGAAGAAATAATTGAATTGCTAGATTCTTTAAAAAGTTATCAGCAAGGTTTGTCTTCGTTGGAGAGCGCAGGATTACCAAAAGAATTAGGAGAAATTCTTATAAAAAAAGGCCATTCGTTTCAGTTAGATTTCAATAAAAAAGATAGTGAAATAATGCCCATTGTGGCAAAGTGGTTTCATGAATCTAAAATTCCTTATAAAATGTTTGATGACCACATCAATGACAAATACTATATTCAACTTCCTGAAGAAACGAAATTAGATAGAAAGTTATTGGAAGATCCGATACTAAAAAAATGTTACGTTCTCTACCCTAAAGTGAAAAAATATATTGAAGGAAAGTCATACTATATCAAAAAAAATGAAAGGGAAATAGGTATAGACGTCCCTTGGCATCAAATTGCTGAAATACTTGAAAAAATGCCGGAGAAATCAGGCGTAACTCTCCAGCGCTACAAGGGCCTGGGGGAGATGACGCCGGAGCAGCTCTGGGAGACCACCATGAACCCGGCCACGCGCACCATCCTCCAGGTAAACGTGGTGGACGCCACCAAGGCCGACGAGACTTTCCAGATGCTCATGGGCGGCGAGGTGCCGCCGCGCAAGGCCTTCATCCAGGCGCACGCCAAGTACGCCAACCTGGATATTTAATGAATTCTGACGCTTCCCCTGGAACGAAGACCCGGCAGCCACACGGGAGAGCGTGTACGGGCGGCACACGGTTTCTGACCGTCTTTCCCCTGGCGCCGGCGTCAGTGAAACGGCCTGATGTTCTTCAGTATCCCCAGCCGAGCAGCACGCTGGGCTTCGGGTTAGTCTCGAAGTAAAGCTCCAGCGAGTCCAGTATTAGCGCGCACTCCTCCAGCAATTCATCGCACCTCTTGAGCTGCTCGATGGCGATCCGGTGGTGTTTATTTATATGGTCTTCCGCCATTTTCATCTAATATTAAGAGTGTAGCATATTTCTCCGGTCGGGCGCTGCG
>JBDRFW010000178.1:0-6611 GCA_043818415.1 Chloroflexota bacterium
GAGGAGGTCGAGTTCCGTATCAAGTCCGGTGAAGTGCGCACCATGCTGCTCTCCTGTGAGGAGATTAACGTCGGCGGCCGGCAATGCCTGATTTCCGTGAGCACCGATATAACCGAGCGTAAGAAGGGGGAGCAGCTACAACAGGATGAAAATTACGTCCTCACCCTCCTGGGGCAGGGGGCGGAACTAAATGAGATACTGGATGCCCTTTTACGTCTGGGAGAAGAACATGACCCTTCCATCAAAGGCTCAGTGCTGCTGTTCGATTCCTCAAAAGACTGGCTGATGCCAGCCGCGGGTCCCAGTTTACCAGATGCGTACAATGAAATGATGAAAGAAGGGATACCTATCGGACCCGTAATGGGCTCCTGTGGAACCGCAGCGTACCGAAAGGAGAGAGTAATCGTCCCGGATATTAAGAACAGCCCCCTTTTTAAACCATCTGCGGAAGCCGCCAAGCTGATAACCAGCACCGGCCTGCTCTCCTGCTTGTCGCAACCCATCATCTCGTCCAGTGGCGAACTGCTCGGTACCATCGCCAACTACGGCGATAAGGTGGGTGAGCCGAATGCTGACAACATCAGGGTATTGGAGTGGTCAGCTCGAATCGCCGGCATCGCTATCGAGCGCCGGCGGGCCGAGGAAGCGCTGCGGGAGTCAGAAGATAAATTTTCCAGGGCCTTTTACTCCAGCCCCGAAGGAATCACCATCACCAGATTAAAAGACAACCAGTTCATTGATGTTAATGATACTTTCGTCCGTGTTGCCGGCTATACCCGTGAAGAGGCGATTAACAACAGTTCGGTCGAGCTCAGTCTCTGGGCGCAGGAAGAGGAACGTACCAGAATTTTAGGGATAATGAAGGAACAGGGAAGAGTCAGTAATGAAGAAGTTCAGTTCCGAACGAAGTCAGGCCAGATACGCACCGTGCTGTTCTCGATGGAGACCATCAACATAGGTAATGAGCCGTGCGCTATATCCATGGCGGCTGATATCACCGAGCGCAAGCGGATGGAAGAGGCACTGCGGGAGTCCGAACAAAAGTTTGCCACGGCCTTCAACACGGTTCCCGACGCTTTAAGTATATTCTCACTCAAAGACGGTAAATTTATCGAGGTCAATAACAACTATGTTAATTTCAGCGGCTATCCCCGTGACGAATTAATCGGGCACGATGCTAATGAGCTTAACATGTGGGCGACGGCCGAAGAACCGGGAAGGCTGATTACCATAATAAATACACAGGGGAGGATTATCGGGGAAGAATTCGGCTTCCGAAAGAAGTCGGGCGAGGTACGCAGATGGCTTTTCTCCGGCGAGTCGATGAACATTAAAGGGGAGCCCTGCATGATTCTCGTCACCACCGATATCACCGAGCGCAAGCAGGCCGAAGAAAAGCTGAAGCAAGCCCTGCAAAAGCTGGAAGCATCCAGCGCCCGGCTAATAGCAGCCAACAAGGAGATGGAAGCCTTCAGCTATTCCGTATCACATGACCTCCGCGCGCCGCTCCGGAGCATTGACGGCTTCAGCCTGGCGCTGCTGGAGGACCACGCGGACAAGCTTGACGATACCGGCCAGGATTACCTTCGGCGACTGCGCGGCGCCAGCCAGAAAATGGGGGAACTTATTGACGGCCTGCTCAAGCTGTCACGGCTGACCCGTGGTGAAATGCAACCGAGGAAAGTGGACCTCACCGCGCTGGCCGGGGAGATTGCGGAAAGGCTCAAGGAAAACGACCCGGAACGCCAGGCGGAGTTTGTCATCAACCGGGGACTCACCGCTTACGGAGACCCGGACCTGTTGAGAGTGCTGCTGGAGAACCTGCTCGGCAATGCCTGGAAGTTCACCGGTATGACTCCGCAGGCCAGGATAGAGTTTGGTGCTCAGCGGAACGGAAAGATAAAAGCCTATTTCGTCACGGACAACGGCGCCGGGTTCGATATGACCTATGCCGGCAAGCTGTTCCGGGCCTTCCAGCGCCTTCATGATGCGGCCGAGTTCCCCGGTACGGGCATCGGCCTGGCCACAGCGCAGCGCATCATCAATCGTCACAGCGGCACCATCTGGGCGGAAGGTCAGGTGGGCAAAGGCGCTACCTTTTACTTCACTCTTAGCTAATGGAGGAAAGCCATGGTCATACAAGATGAACCGATACTGCTGGTGGAAGATAACCCTGATGACGTAGAGTTGACAATGCGGGCGTTCCGTAAAAACAACATCGCCAACCAGGTTATCGTGGCCCGAGACGGCGTTGAAGCCCTGGACTACCTTTTCAGCCAGGGTGCCTATGCCGACCGAGACAGCAAGCCGCCGCGGATTATTCTTCTCGACCTCAAACTGCCCAGGCTGGACGGGCTCCAGGTGCTGGAACGGCTGCGCGCCGATGAACGCACCAGGCTGACCCCGGTAATTATTCTCACCTCCTCAAAGGAAGAGCATGACCTCATCAGCGGCTATAAAAACGGTGCCAATAGCTACGTGCGTAAACCGGTAGACTTCAACCAGTTTCTTGAAGCGGTAAAGCACATCGGGCTCTACTGGCTGCTGATAAACGAATCACCCGTCCAGAACTAATAAGCACGATATTACCGGAAAAGGCTGCCGGCAAAGCGAGCCCCGAAATGGAAGATAAGACAATAGAAGTACTGCTCATTGAAGACAATCCGGATGACGCCGAGTTAATTCGCCGGAAACTGGACAGGTGCCCTACCGCCCGGTTTGAAGTAACGCATTTAAAAAAGCTCCAGGAAGGAATGGAGCACCTCGACCGGGCCGTGCCCGACCTGATTCTGGTTGACCTCGGCCTGCCGGACAGCCACGGGCTCGATACGGTCAGCAAGGTCCTTAACCAGGCCCCCCGCACCCCGGTCGTCGTGCTGAGCGGGCTGGATGACGAAGCCACAGCCATTGAAGCGGTGAAGCTGGGTGCTCAGGACTATCTGGTGAAAGGCCAGATGGAAAACAGCCAGCTGGAACGCTCCCTCTTCTACGCCATTGAACGTTCCCGGCTGCAGGGGGAACTGGACCAATATACCCAGGAGCTGTGGAAAACGGAGGCCAACCTCAGGAAAATCCTGGAAAAAAGTATTTATGGAATCATCGTCGTCAGCGAAGACAAACACATTCTCTTCACCAATCCCGCCGCCGAAGCCATGATGGGATGCAAGAAAAAAGAGCTGCTGCATCTTTGTTTCAGTTTTCCCCTTGACGGTGGAAAAACATCGGAGATAGAAACCAGACACCGCAATCAGAACCTTATTACCGCCGAGATGAGCGTGGTCAACATCAACTGGGAGGGAAAGCCGGCCTACCTGGTATCCCTGCACGATATTACCGAACGTAAAGAGGCCGAGGAAAAGATGCGCCACCTTGACCGGATGAAGTCGGAGTTCCTCTCCAATGTCTCTCACGAGCTGCGCACACCGCTGCAGTCGATCGGTGGTTTTACCAAGCTAATTATGAACGGCCAGGTGCCCGATTTATCTACCCAGCAGGAGTTTTTGCAGATTATCGATAGGGAGAGCCTGCACCTGGGAAATCTTATCAACAGCCTGCTCGATATGTCGCGGCTGGAGTCAGGCCGTTTCCAGATAAACCCCAGGATATTGCCGGTCAGAGAACCTATCTTTGAATCTGTAAATAGCTTCCACAGCCTGGCCCGCGAGAAAAATATTGAACTATTAGAAGATATCCCGGAGGACTTGCCGGAAATGGAGATTGACGGCGAGCGGCTCAGGCAGGTGGTCATCAATCTCCTGAGCAACGCCATCAAGTTCAGCGATCCCGGCAGCACCGTCAGTGTCAAGGCCAGGAAAAACCATAATGTCCTGCTTTTCCAGGTCAGCGACCATGGCATCGGGATTCCTGAAGATGCGATGGAGCATCTCTTCGAAAGGTTTTACCGTGCCGAAGGTGAACTGGTCAGGGGTGGCACCGGTCTGGGCCTTTATATTTCCAAGCAGATCATCGAGGCGCACGGAGGCAGAATCTGGGCAACAAGTAAACAGGGTGAAGGCAGCACCTTCAGTTTTACCCTTCCCCTAAACGGTAAAGCAGGAGGAAGTCATGTTAGAGAAGACCTTCACCAACAGATACAAACTGGCGATATCCCGGCGGGTCGATTACTCACTCGAGCACGAGTGCTTCCGGATGACCATGACGTCCATCGGCCTTGAATAGCTGCCATTTCAATATTGGCTGTCAACATTGACACGGGAATGGCATAAGCCTACACTGTAGCCGGGTAAATCATTATCTACTGAAGGAGCTTTTGATGGAGGCGAGGCAAGGTACCGAAACGCTCGTGGCCGCCCTTATCGATTTCGAGAACGTGGGGCTTGATTCAATCCAGTGGCTGTTCGACCAGATATCCGATGTCGGCCGGATTATCGTCAAGAGGGCCTATGCCGACTGGTCCAGCGCCGGCAATAAACGCGACCAGCTCCTCGAGCTCGGCATCGAACCCATCCAGCAGTTTCACTCGGGGTCAAAGGGCAAGAACTCCAGCGACATCCGGCTGGCCATCGACGCCATCGACCTGCTGCACCAGTCGCCGGTGAATACCTTCGTGATTGTCTCCTCGGACAGCGACTTCATCCCGCTGGTGAACAAGCTGCGGGCGGCGGGGAAGACGGTGATGGGGGCGGGACGCCAGACAACGGCCCCCCGCACCCTGGTAATATCCTGCGACAAGTACTACTTCCTGGGCCAGAGCCGGAAGGCAGCGGTACCAGGACCGTCCCCGGAAACACGGAGCAGCGATGCCCTCCTCACCCGGGCGGTACAGGCGACCACGGACGAAGAGGGCAAAGTAATCGGCAGCAAGCTCTACCAGACGATGCAGCGCCTCGACCCGAGCTTCGATTTCCGGGCGCTCGGTTACAACACCTTCGCCAAGTACCTCCGGGCCTCCCCGTCCATCAAGGTCGGGCTTCGTAAGGGAGGCGGCGACGTCACCGTCGAACTTGCCGACGCCGCGCTGTCCGGTTTCGACCAGCCTCAGCGACCGGCCGACTGGGACCGCGAGATTGACACGCGCTGGTCGGAAAGGCTGGCCAAATACGGACATTCGGTTACCTTATCGGCCGCCGCGAAGATAGCCGCCGAGGTAATCGGGGTCAGCAAGCTGGGAGACTCCCAGTACAAGACGATAAGGGGGCTCCTGGAGTCCAGCGAGTACCTCCAGGCGAGGTGGGCCCGCCAGGGGAACTCCATCATCAAGCGACCGCCCCCCTCAAGCGCCCCCCCAGCGCCGTAGCCGGCAGAAAAGTTCCGCCTGTCACCCCCCACAACCTTTTCACACCACTCCCTGGAAGAGGTCCGTCTCCCTCCTTTTATCCCCCGGCGGATAGACGCGGGTGAAGTTATCGCGCTGCCGGACGAACCGGAAAAAGAAACTGAGCAGGCCGGCGCGGGGCGGGCCGGTATCGGCCTGGCTCACGTAGCAGGCGGCCGCACGGTCGCGGCGGGCCAGGAGTTGCTTGTCGTGGCGCAGCGCGGCGTGGACGGGAAAGTCCACCTCCACCAGGCTGGCGAGGTCAACGTCCTTGTTCCGCCCGAAGCGGTGGGGGTCCTGCCCGAGGAGCGGCAGGAGCTTGACCGCAAGCTTCAGGATACCGCGGGGGAAGATGTGGAAGTACAGCTTCTGCGGTTGAAAGGCCGGGCCGGCTTCCGGGTACCGGGCTGCGTCGCCGGCGGCGTGGAAGGCCTGCACCGTGGCGTTATGCACGGCGATGTGGTCCGGGTGGCGGTACCCCCCGATGGGGTCGAAGGTAATCACCACCTGCGGCTTTAGCTCCCGGATGACCCTGACGATGCGACCGGTTACCTCCTCCGGCGGCGCCGCCGCCAGGGCCCGTGGGTGGCGGTTTTCCGCCGAGCCGGGCATACCGGAGTCGCGGTAGCCGAGGTGGATAACGCCGCTCAGCCCGAGAATCTGGGAGGCGCATTCCAGCTCCGCCCAGCGGATGTTGGCGAACGCCTCTTCCCCGGGGTAGTTCTCCGGGTCGGGTGAGCCTAACTCGCCCCTGGTGGCGCAGACGTAATAGACCCTGACCCCCGCGGCGGCGTACCGGGCCAGGGTACCCCCCAGGCCGAAGGTCTCGTCGTCCGGGTGCCCCCCGACGAAAATCAGCGTCCTCGGTTTCACGTCAGACATATTTTTCCTAAAAGGACTCTGGCAACATGGCTGCTATTTATAGTCTAACAAATCGGAGGTAGAACAGGCTATTATATTATCGCCGTCCGAACACCATTGACTGGCTTTACCTCACCCCTGACCCCTCTCCAGCCAGAATCATCGTGCTTGGCCCGAGGTTTTTCAGGCTGGAGAGGGGAGTATAGAATAGAGAGGGCTTCGCCCCCTCTTAAAACATCTCCCCCTTTCCAACCAGATTATTTATCGGCCGGCCTAATGTTGCTGGTTGGAGAGGGGGATAAAGGGGGTGAGGTAAAAACGTGGAAATAAGACCGGGACACTAAAGATACAATCGGAACCCGTGGGCGGACGCCTCGAACCCCAGCGACTCGTAGAAACGGTGGGCCGGCTCGCGGCGCTTATCGCTGGTTAACATAATCTTGTAGCAGCCGGCATCTTTCGCCCGGGCCACGCA
>JBDRFW010000179.1:0-6586 GCA_043818415.1 Chloroflexota bacterium
CCCGGTAGATATCAATACCTTTTAAATAAATTATCCTGTCCCTGAAAGCGGTCAGGAAGGGTCGGGAAAAGTGGCGTAGGGAGGACTGTACCGGATATATGAAGTGCGTAACCGGGGAAATGGGCGGTACAGGACTTGAACCTGTGACCTCTTGCGTGTGAAGCAAGCGCTCTAACCACTGAGCTAACCGCCCGGAAACATACTTATTTTACCCCTAAACCCCGGGTTTGTAAATCAGGGCGGGAAAAACCACGGGGAATATTCCCGTTTTCAACCGGCATCAGGCCGTCCCCGCTGGCGGCGCCCGGCGTGGGTTGACGATTCCTCCCTGAGGTTGTATGATGTGGCAGGAATCGTAAAACGATGCCTTTCCCCCCTTCTAATACCCGGAACACCCGACGGAAAGGAACGTGATGCTGAACATCATCGTCTGTGCCAAGGTAGTGCTCGACCCCGAGGCCCCCGTTTCCACCTTTAAAATCGACCCCCGGGAGCGCCACGTCCTCCCCGGGCCGGGGGTGCCGCCGGTGCTGAACCCCTACGATGAAAACTGCCTGGAAGCCGCCCTGAAAATCAAGGAGGCGCAGCCCGCCAGAATCACGGTCATCAGCGCCGGCAAAAACATCCCCAAAGCGGTGGTGAGAAAGTGCCTGGCGGTGGGCGCCGACGACCTGGTCGTCCTCGAGGACGAGGCCTTTGACGAAATCGATAGTCTCTCCACCGCCATTCTCCTGGCCGCGGCCATCCGGAAGCTGGGGGAATACGACCTCGTTTTAACCGGCCGGATGGCGGCCGATACCAATGCCGGGCAGGTGGGGCCGGGGCTGGCCGAGCGGCTGGCCATACCCGCCGTGACGGTGGCCCGGAAGATTGAGGTCAACAGCGGCACCGCCCGCGTGGAGCGGGTACGCTCCGACGGCTATGAGGTAATCGAGGTTGCCCTGCCCTGCCTGGTGACCGTCAGCCATGAAATCGGCGAGCTGCGGGCGGCCACGGTCAAGGGGCTGATGGCGGCGCAGAAGCAGCCCCTCACCACCTGGCACGCCGCCGACCTGGCCCCGGATGCAACCGACCTCAAGCAGCGAAGGCCGCAAAAACTCTTCATACCGGACAATAAAGTAGCCTGCGAGCTGGTCATCGGCGCAACCCCGGAGGAAGCCGGTGCCGGCCTGGCCCTTAAAATCCAGCAAATCGGGCGTATCTGACCGCTTTACGCTTTCCTGACGATAAAAAAGGAGGTTTGGGAAATGATAGAAGCCGTGAGGAGCAAAGTAGTAGGGGAGCTGGAAAAAATCGTCGGCTCCAGGTACGTTTCCACTAATCCGGCGGACCTGTACATCTACTCCCAGGACATGACGCAGGCCGAGCCGGGCTGGCCCGACGCGGTGGCCCTGCCGAAGACGGTCGGGGAGATACAGGCCATCGTCAAACTCGCCAACCGGGAGAAGGTCCCGGTGATTCCTTACCTGGCCGGGGGGAACATCGGCGGACTCACCATCCCCCTGCGCGGGGGCATCACCCTCGACCTCAAGAGGATGGACCGCATCCTGGAGGTCAACGATACGGACATGTACGCCGTTGTCGAGCCGGGGGTGACCTTCGGGCACATGAAGGCCTGCCTGGAGAAGCACCATCCCCACTTCGTTTACACCTACGCCTTTTCACCCCCCTCCACCGGCGTGATGACCAATGCCCTCCTCCAGGGGCTGGACAGCCTGTCCTTCCGCTACGGCGCCGCCTCCAGCTGGGTCACCGGAGTGGAGGTGGTCCTGCCCACCGGAGAGCTGGTGAAAATCGGCTCCTGCGCGGTGAGCAACGGGTGGCAGTCGCTGGCCCCCCTCCCGGAGCTGGCCGGCCTCTTCCTCGGCTGGCAGGGCACCACGGGCATCATCACCAAGATGGCCGTCAGCCTCTGGCCCAAGCCGAAGCATTCCGTGCAGATGACCTTCCTGTTCATGGACTTCGAGGGCGCCGATAAAGCCCTCAAGGCGCTGGCGCGGACCCGCGTCCCCGACGACATCATCAGCCTCTCCTTTGCCTGGGCCGGCCAGGAAGCCTTCGTCGCGCAGTCGCACGAGAAGATTTCCCCCTATCCCGCCCTCCCCAGGAAACCGGACGACCCCGAAATCATCGTCTCGGTGGAGATTACCGGAAACACCAGGGAAGAGCTGGACGCCAAGGTCGGCGTCATCGAGGAGGTCGCCCGGCAGGAGCTCAAGGGCGTCAGGATGGTGGGTCCCCAGTCCGCGCCGAGCACCAGCGCCTTTTTCCCCATGCAGATGCTGGGGGTGCTCAGCTCCGGTGGCGGGCTGACCTGGGTGGGCTCCTACGGCCCCATGAGCCACTGGCTGGAGGCCATCAAGGAAGGCTGCGAGCTCCAGGACAAGCACGGCTTTACCCGCACCTCGTACAGTCGGGTCATGAACGAAGGCCACTTCGTCGGCCTGAGGTGGCTGCTGCCCTATGATAAGGGCGACCCCGTCCTGGTGGAGAAAATCAAGGCGCTCTGCCGCGACCAGATGGAGATGATTATCAGGCACGGCTTCATCCCCTACAAGACGCCGGTCTCGGCCATCCGGCAGCTCGAGGCCAGGGCCGACCCCGAGTGGACGAGACTACACCGCCGTGTCAAGGAGATGCTCGACCCCAATAATATCCTCAATCCCGGCCGGTGGGGTGCGCCCCCGGCCTAAAGTCATCCGGCTCAGCCAAAGGAGGCAACGATGGCGCTGAACGATGTGAAGGAATGGCTCTACGGGTGCTCACGGTGCGGCACCTGCAAGGATGTCCTCGATATCTTTGTCCCCGCCTGCCCCTCCGGGGAGATGTACCAGCTCGAGTCCTACTACCCCTCCGGGAAAATCGCCGTGGCCCGGGCCGTCAGCGAAGGCAAGCTCCCCCTGGACGATGACGACACCCGGGAGAGAATCTACGCCTGCACCGGCTGCCTCTCCTGCGAGCAGCAGTGCGGGGTCTATCACCACCAGCACATCTTCGAGATTATCCAGGCGGTAAGGACGGAGGCGGTGGGCCAGGGGCTTCTCAATCCCGCCTACATGGTCATGGTGGAGAGCCTCAAGAAAGACGATAACGTCTTCGGCAAGCCCAAGGCGGAGCGGGGCGACTGGGCCAAGGACCTGGACCTCAAGGACGCCGGACAGGAGAAGGTGGATACGGTCTATCATGCCGGCTGCGTGCTCTCCTTCGACCCCGAGCTATGGGGCGTGCCCCGGAGCGCCGTCGCCCTCCTCAAGGCCGCCGGCGTGGACGTGGGCATCATGGGCGCCGAGGAGTCCTGCTGCGGCGGCCGCGCCTACGAAATCGGCTACGTGGGGGAGTTCACCAAGTACGCCGAGCACTTTTTAGAGACGTTCAACTCGCTGGGGGCCGGCCGGGTCGTCACTTCCTGCTCGGACGGCTACAGCACCTTCCGGAAGCTCTACCCCAAGGTGAATATCGAGATGAAGTTCGAGGTGCGGCACATGGTGGAGTACCTCGACGAGCTTATAAAAGGCGGGAAACTCAAGCTCACCAAAAAGGTGCCAATTAAGGTCACCTACCACGACCCCTGCCACCTGGGCCGGCACCTGGGCGACGACGGCATCTACGACGCGCCGCGGGAAGTCCTCAAGGCCGTGCCCGGCCTCGAGCTGGTGGAGATGGAGCGTATCCGGGAAAACGCCTGGTGCTGCGGGGCCGGGGCCGGCGTCAGCCAGGCCAACCCGGAGTTCTCCCTGTGGACGGCCGGCGAGAGACTGAAAGAGGCCAGGGCCACCGGTGCCGGAGCGCTGGTCACCTCCTGCCCCTGGTGCGAGAGGAACTTCAAGGACGCCGCCAGGGAGTACGGTCAGGACATCGAGATTTACGATATCGCCGAGATGGCCTGCCGGGCGCTCTAAGGATAACGGAGAACGGCTAGCGGCGGCGGGCGGTACGGGCCTCTCCCGCGCCCGCCCCGATGGTCAACTCGTCGCATCTGGTCTCGAAGGCGTCCCTCACCAGCGAGATGAACCCCTCAACCATCGGGTGCTCGGGGGCATCGTGGCGCGTCAGGGCGTCCACTCCCACCCAGATGTCGTCGGCCAGCGGCAGCGTCTTCAGCCTTCCCTCGGCGATGGCCCTCTCCACACTCCGGATATGGTGCAGGCCCACCCCTTTGCCGTTTTCCACCAGGTTGATGCCCCACTCGGAGCTGTTGACCTCCATGATGATGGGCGGCGGCAGGCCGCAGCCGATCCGCAGCTTTTTCATGATGATGCGGCGCGTGGCCGATGTCTCCGGCCCCAGCACCAGCGGGTAGCCGCAGAGGTCGGCCAGGCCTACCCTGTTCCGCTGGGCGATGGGACTGGTGGGGGAAGTTACCAGCACCAGCTGCTGACGCTGAGAGACCTCCACCGACTTCAGCTTGGGATTGGCGTAGTCCATGCTGACGACGATGCCCAGGTCCACCTGGGAATCGAGCACGTCCTGGGCCACGTCGAAGGAAGTGGCGCTGCGGATAATCAGCCGGACGCCGGGATGGAGCCTCTCGAAGGCGGACGCCGCCGCGACCACGCAGGTGCTGAAGGTGGTGGCCACGCCGACGCGCAGGCTGGCCTCCTTGAGGTTCTCCAGGAATTTTTCGGCGCTGGTCATCTGCTGGTAAATCTGGCTGACGTAGCGGAAAAGACCGGCGCCGGCCTGGGTCAGGTAAATCTTCTGCCGCTTGATATCGAGGAGCTTGAGGCCCACGTTCTTCTCCAGCGACCGGATATGGTAGGTTACGGTGGGCTGCGTGAGGCATAACTTCTCCGCGGCGGCTGTTATGCTCTCCTCGCTGGCGACGAAGTAGAAGACGATGAGGCTATGAAGGTCTAACCTGGATGGCGTCATTCCTTTTTACCTGCTCAGGCGGGTATTGATGCACCTCCCGTACGTTTAAAGGACGTGATGATGGCCGGTTTTATTATTAAAGATTCCGGCTTCTTAGAGTTTCTCTATAATATCATAGAGAACTTTATATTGCAATCTACTATCCGCCGTGCTAAATTGCAGTGGAATCAGGGCGCAGGTACATCGTTACGGGCACCCGCCTTGTATTTTTTCGGCGTAGCCGCTAATATGTGTAGGAAAAAGAGGGGGTGCCGTATAAGTCAACGCAATGAAGCAGGCTAGGAAATCCAAAACGGGTTAAGGAGGTAAACAAACGTGGCCAAAGATTTGTCCAAGACACTGGCTGACCTGAAGGAAGACGAGGCGGTGGCCATCGTCCGGGAGAGGCTTAATGCCGGCGATGACCCCCTGCGAATCCTCGATGACGCCAGCCGTGCCATGGAGACCGTGGGCAAGCGGTTCTCCAGCGGCGAGTACTTTATCCCTGACCTGGTCTATTCCGGCGAGATATTGAAGAGCATCAACGAGCTGGTCAAGCCGAAGCTGGCCAAGGGCGGAGCGGCCAAGAAGGGCGGCAAGGTCGTCATCGGCACGGTGGCCGGCGATATCCATGACATCGGCAAGGACATCGTCGTCTTCATGCTCGATGTCAGCGGCTTCGAGGTCATAGACCTCGGCGTGGACGTGCCCGCCAAGAAGTTCGTTGAAAAGATAAAGGAGAGCGGCGCGCCGGTCGTCGGGCTGAGCGGGTTCCTGACGCTGGCCTACGACGCCATGAAGCAGACCGTCCAGGCCATCAAGGACGCCGGACTGCGGGACAAGGTCAAGATAATGATCGGCGGCGGCCAGATCACCGACGAGATAACCAAGTATACCGGCGCCGATGCTTACGGCAAGGATGCCGTGGCCGGGGTGAACCTAGCCAGGAAATGGTCCGGCGCCAAATAACAATCCTTAGCGGATAATGTGCAGGAGGCAATATCATGGAAAAGAAATGGGAAGAGATGACACCGGATGAAAAACAGGAGGCGATGTTCGCCAAGTGGATATCGCCGGAGGGGATGAAGTGGGCCAGCCCCCAGGCCGAGAAAGCGTACAAGGAAAGGGCAAACCGGTTTAAAGATGCCATTCAATTGAAGAAATTGCCGGACAGGGTGCCGGTCTTTACCATTCATGGCTTTTTCCCCGCTTTTTACGCCGGGTTTACCAATCAAGAAGTGATGTATGACTACGATAAATGCGCCGCAGCGTGGAAAAAATACGTGCTGGACTTTGCGCCGGATGCGCATATTGGCTGCGTAGTGCCTGGCCCGGGAAAGCTCTTCGACATTCTAGACTACAAGCAATATTCCTGGCCCGGCCATGGGGTCGCGCCTGAGCATTCGTACCAGTGCAACGAAGGCGAATATATGAAGGCGGATGAATATGACGCCTTTATTGAAGACCCGTCTAACTATTACAGCAATACCTTCATGCCACGTATATACGGCGCGCTGCAGGCCTTCACGGCCCCCAGTCTCAACAACGTGCTCGAGATGTACGGGGCCGCCTTTAATTTCATTCCCTTTGGCGTGCCCCCGGTCCAGGCCGCCTATAAGGCCCTTTTTGAGGCCGGCGCTGAAGCCCTGAAGTGGATAGGAGCTGTTGGTGCTCACGGCGCTGAAATGGCCGCCGCCGGATTTCCTGCCCTCTGGGACGGCCCTGCCAAGCCACC
>JBDRFW010000180.1:0-2825 GCA_043818415.1 Chloroflexota bacterium
AGGCTCTCAGAATTGATTAGCTTTAATAAAGTGTCTCTAAATATATGTGGGTTCTCTCACGATTGTTAAAATGCCATTCAGTTCTCTAAGGGCTAAGCCGCCGCTGCCGCGAGGGCGGCTGGGTGGGAATAGATATCAACGAGGGGCGGAGTGGGGCTACTTCCGGCGGTGCCGGCTGACGAACCGCCCCATGCGGTTCAGGGCTTCCTCGATTTCCGCCAGGGAGGTGGCGTAGCAGCAGCGCACGTAACCCTCCCCGCACTCCCCGAAGGCGGAACCGGGCACCACCGCCACCTTTTCCTCCAGGAGCAGTTTCTCCGAGAACTCCTCCGAACTCAGGCCGGTGGCGGCAATGGAAGGGAAGGCGTAGAAAGCGCCGCGCGGCTCGAAGCAGCTCATGCCGATATCGCACAGCCCCTTGACGATGACGAGGCGGCGCCGGTTATAGTCCTCGACCATCTCCTGTACGTCAGCCTCGCCGGTCTTGAGGGCCTCGATGGCGGCCACCTGGGCCATGGTGGGGGCGCTCATGATGGTGTACTGGTGAATCTTGGTCATGGCGGCGATAATCTCGCGGGGGGCCACCGCGTAGCCGACCCTCCACCCGGTCATGGCGTAGGCCTTGGAGAACCCGCCGAGGAGAATGGTACTGTCTTTCACACCGGGCAGGCTGGCGTAGCAGGTATGCTCCACGCCGTAGACCAGCCGGGCGTAAATCTCGTCGGAAATCACCAGCAGCCCGTTGCGCCGGGCCACCTCGGCGATGGCCAGCAATTTCTCCCGGCCCATCACCGCGCCGGTGGGATTGGCGGGATAGCCGAGCAGGACGGCCTTCGTCTTAGCAGTAATCCTTGCCTCGATGTCGGCGGCATCCACTTCGAAGCCGCTCTCCTGGCGGGTCGGGACCATGACCGGCTCCCCGCCGGCCAGGATAACACAGGAATCGTAGGCCACGTAATGGGGGTCGGGCATGATAACCTCGTCACCGGGGTTCAATATCGCCCGCATCGTCAGGTCGAGGGCCTCGCTGACGCCGACGGTTATCAGTATCTCCCCGGAGGGGTCGTAGTCGATGCCGTACTTCTCCTTGAGGTAGCGCGCCGTCTCCTGGCGTAGCTCCGGCATACCGGAGTTGGAGGTGTACATCGTATAGCCCTTCTCCAGCGACCGCACGGCGGCCTCGCTGATATGCCAGGGCGTAGCGTAGTCCGGCTCCCCCACGCCGAGGGAGATGACCCCTTCCATCGATGCCAGCAGGTCGAAGAACTTGCGTATCCCCGAAGGGGACAGCCGGTCCACCCGACTGGCGGTGAGCTTATGTTTTTTCGGTCGCTGCCCGACCTGTCTTGCCGACATGATTTCTCCTGAAAATATTACCTTATAATATTACCGGCTGCCGCTTGACCCCCTCATCTCCCGTGAGCATCTCTCCTTCCTCCTTGTAGCGCTTCAGCACGAAGTGGGTCACCGTCCCCTGGACGCCCCCGATATGGGCCAGGTTCTGCGAAACGAAGTCGGCCACGGTATGCTCGGACCGGCCGACGACGACCAGCAGCAGGTCGTACGTGCCGGAGGCCAGGTACAGGGAGCGCACCTGGTGGAACTGGGCGATGCGCTCGGCGATGGAGTCGAACCCCGCTTCCGGTTCCGGGGTGACCTTGACCTCGATGAGCGCCCAGACCTGCTCATCCTCGATGCGGTCCCAGTTGACGAGCGTCTGGTATTTGAGGATAATCCGGTCCTTCTCCGCCTGCTTGATGAGCTTGTTGACCTCGGCGACGGGCATACCGGTCATGGTGGCAATCTGCTTGCCGGTGGTGCGGGCATCGTCTTCCAGAATCTTTAAAATATCCTTCAGCATGTCCTTACCTCCTCACCATTCGAAGAGTCTCCGACCCCGGTCAGCGTCCGCTTTTCTTTGGCATTATTATAGCAGAGTTAACCGGTCTTGAGTAGCGTTTTAGAGGGAGTTTGTTCCAACCTGCCGCGCCGGGAGGCACGGCCACCGGTAACCCGGGACGGACATTCCGCCCCGGGACACCGGGAATATTACGATATCAGCAGGGTATTATTCCTTCTTTCTGATTACCATGATACCCAGGACGACTACCGGCACCGTGAGCACCGCCCAGGCAACGGCCTCCGAGGTGGTGAACGGCGGCTCCGCTATCACGCCGACCAGGAACAGGATAAAGGCGATGATTACCAGGATACTGAAAATGACGCTGTACCAGGCTAAGTCTTTCATGGTCACCTCCCGAAATATATTCTGTTGAAACAGATTATATCATACGACCCTCTTGTCTCGCTTTCCGGTCCAGGTACAGGCCGATGGCCACGCCCAGGGCGACGCCAACGGCGGTGCCGATGCCGGGGTTGTCCACGGCCGCCCCCAGCGCCGAACCGATGCCCGCCCCGACAGCCATGCCGATGCCGACACCCATGCCCAGGTAATGGCCTTTATCCACCAGCTTGTGGACTTTCTTGAGATGTTCGGCCATTTTATTAAGCGAAGTGGTGTGGTTCTTGAGTCCCGTTTTATTGGGCATCTGGATAAGCATGGCTGACTCCTGTACCAGTCCGGTGATTTCCTGCTTGAGGGCCTGGCACTCCGCGCAGGTCTGGGAGAAATCGTCCACCCTTTTGGCGATGCGTAAAAAGAGGTCGAGCTTATACTTCCTGGCACTCTTGGGGCCCAGGGTGGTCTGGAACTGGGCTATCTCCGTGGCGATGCGGTTGTACCACTGGCTGCCGACCTGCATATTTTGCTATCCTCCCATCCCCCCTGTCATTGCGAGGAGCGCAGCGACGTGGCAATCCGTCCT
>JBDRFW010000181.1:0-4195 GCA_043818415.1 Chloroflexota bacterium
CTAATTCAAGAGAGGGACATTAGCCCCCTCCCCTCTATGTTATCTTTTCCCACCCTGCCGCCCTCGCGGCATTACAGGCTTATCCCGTAGGTTTTTCCCCACCTCCGTTTCCCCCTTTGTAAAAGGGGGACTAAGGGGAATTTTGTTTACAAATCCCTCTCAATCTCCCTTTACAAAAGGGAGAGGCTCTAAACGGGGAGTACTGTGTAGAGGGGCATCAGCCCCTCTCTTATTTTATTTCCCCCTCTCCTGTGAAACCTCGTCCGGAGAGGGGGGACCAAGGGGGTGAGGGAGAAAAATAGAGATTGCTTCGTCACTGCGCTCCTCGCAATGACAGGGTGGGAGGGGGATAAAGAGGGTAGTCACCAACCTAAAACCTTTGACACCCCCCAACTACGATGTTATCATTATGGCGTTGGAATAGCGCGTTACTGCGTATCACAGAATGCCAAATATTGAGCTGTATATCTTCCTCATGCTGGTCTGCCTGGCGGCTTCCGCCTTCTTCTCCGGCTCGGAGACGGCCTTCATCTCCCTGCAAAGGTTCCGGCTGGAATACCTGGTCAACACCAAGGTAAAGGGCGCCAAACTGGTCAGCCAGCTGCTGGAAAAGCCGGAGAGGTTCCTCTCCGTCGTCCTGCTGGGCAACACGCTGGTCAATGCCGCCGCCGCCGCCCTGGCCACCACCATGGCCGTCTACTTCTGGGGGGAGCGGGGCATCATCTACGCCACCATCGGGTTGACCGTGGTCCTGCTCATCTTCTGCGAGGTCACCCCCAAAACAATCGGCGCCCAGCACTCGGAGCGGTTGTCCCTGCTGCTCTCCCGGCCCATCCAGCTCATCTCCTGGGTGTTCACCCCCTTCGTTATCGTCCTCAGCTGGATAGGCGCGGCGTTCACGAAGATAGTCGGCGGGACGCCGGTGCCCCGCTCCATCATCAGCGACGAGGAAATCCGTACCATGATTTCTTTGGGGAGGAGGGAAGGCACCGTGGAGGAGGCCGAGGCCAGGATGCTGCACCGGGTCTTCGAGTTCGGCGACCGCCCCGTCTACGAGGTCATGGTGCCGCGGCTGGAGGTCACCGCCCTGCCGCAGGGCTCGACGGTGGCCGACTTCCTCAAGCTGTACACGGAGAAGCCGCTCTCCCGCTTCCCCGTCTATAAAGAGAACATGGACAACGTGGTGGGTATCCTCTCGGTCAAGGACGTCCTCATGGCGCGCGCCAGGGGCACCATCAGCAATGGCAGCACCATCGACGAGCTGGTGCGCCCGTCCTACTTCACCCCCGAGTCCAAGCGCATCAACGAGCTCTTCTTCGAGATGCGCGACAACAACTACCGCATGGCGGTGGTCGTCGACGAGTACGGCGGCACGGCGGGCATCGTCAGCCTGACCCGTCTCGTCGAGGAAATCGTCGGGGAGGTCGGCGACGAGCTGGCGGGGGTAGAAAAGGACTACGAGATAATCAACGAGTACACCTTCCAGATTGACGGCAGCATGCGCATCGACGATGCCAACGAGGAGATGGAGCTCAACCTGCCCGATAGCGAAGACTACGAGACGGTGGCCGGCTTTATCCTCAACCTGCTGGGGCACATCCCCCGGCGCAACGAGCAGCTGCGCTACAAGGGCCTCAAAATCGTGATAACCGAGATGAAGGGACAGAAGATAGAGAAAATCCTGCTGACGCGGGAGAAGCGGGCCAAGGCGGAACATCCCGCCAAGGAAGAGTGATATTACCATGGGCGACCAGGGACTGACATACCTGATACTGATAATCGTCTTCATCGGGCTGACGGCGTTCTTTTGCAGCTCGGAGACTTCTTTCCTCGCCTTGCAGCGTGTGCGGCTGGAGCACCTCGTCAGCAACAGGGTCAGAGGGGCCAGGCTCGTGGCCGGCATGATCAAGCGGCCGGAGAAGCTGCTGTCGGTGGTGCTGCTGGGAATTAACATCTCCAACACGGCCGCGGCGGCGCTGGTAACGGCCCTGGCGGTCTCCATGTGGGGGGAGCAGGGCATCATCATCGCCACGGTAGGCATCACCATCGTCATCCTGATATTCGCCGAGGCCACCCCCAAGACCTTCGCCGCCAATCACCCGGAGAGGATGGCGCTGCTGTTCGCGCGGCCGCTCCAGCTGGTGTCCTGGGTGCTCACGCCCTTCGTCTCGGGGCTGAGCTGGATAGCCGCCGGGTTCGCCCGGCTGGCGGGAGGCACGCCGGTGGGCAAGACCCTGGCCAGCCCGGAGGAAATCCGCACCATGATATCGGTGGGGCACAAGGAAGGCACGGTGGAGGAGCACGAGGCCAGGATGCTGCACCGGGTCTTCGAGTTCGGCGCCCGCCCCGTCTACGAGGTGATGATACCCCGCCCGGAGGTGGTCGCCATCACCCAGGGCTCGACGGTGGCCGACTTCCTCAAGCTGTACACGGAGAAGCCGCTCTCCCGCTTCCCCGTCTATAAAGAGAACATGGACAACGTGATGGGGATTCTCTCGGTCAAGGACGTGCTCATGGCACTGGCCCGGGGCACCGCCACTGAAGAGAGCACTATCGACGAGCTGACGAGGCCGGCCTACTTCACGCCGGAGTCCAAGCACATCGACGAGCTCTTTGCCGAGATGCGCGACGACAACTACCGCATGGCGGTGGTCATCGACGAGTACGGCGGCACGGCGGGCATCGTCAGCCTCAGCCGGCTCGTCGAGGAAATCGTGGGGGAGGTCGGGGACGAACTGGCCGGGGTGGAGAAGGACTACGAGATAATCAACGAGTACACCTTCCAGATAGACGGCAGCATGCGCATCGACGAGGCCAACGAGGAGATGGAGCTCGACCGGCCCGAAGGGGAAGACTACGAGACGGTGGCCGGCTTCATCCTCAGCCTGCTGGGGCACATCCCCCGGCGCAACGAGCAGCTGCGGTACCGGGGCATGAAGATGGTGATAACCGAAATGCGGGGCATGAAGATTGAAAAAATCATGCTGACCAAGGAGCGCCAGGACGCGGCGCACCGGACGCCGGAAAAACCCGAAAAGAAAGCGAAGAACGGCAAAGCCGGGTAGTTGGCCGCGCCGATATTTTCACCCGGGGAAGAAGATGCAACGCCTGCGTATTAGATTTTGCCGCGGAGAAGAGGTTAAGTTCATCTCCCACCTGGACCTGATGCGCCTGTGGCAGCGGGCGCTCAACCGGGCCGGGGTGGCCGTGGCCTACTCGGAGGGGTTCAGCCCCCACCCGCGTATATCGCTGGCGGCGCCGCTGGCCCTGGGGATCACCAGCGAGGCCGAGCTGATGGACGTCGTGCTGGAAAAGTGGTCGTCGCCCCACGCTTTCACCACCGCCGTCGGACGCCAAATGCCGCGCGGCATCGAAATCCGCCAGGTCTTCAACACGCCGCTGACCCTGCCGTCACTGCAGTCGCAGGTGCGCTTCGCCGAGTACGCGGCGGAGCTGGAGACGGATAAGGGCCAGGAGGAAATCCGGGCGGCCATCGACGCCCTGCTGGCCAGGGACAGCCTGCCCTGGCAGCACCAGCGGGACACCGGCCCGCGCCACTACGACCTCCGGGTGCTCATCGACGACCTGTGGCTCGGCGACGGGCGCAACGGTGTGGTCACCATCGGGATGAGGCTGCGCTGCGACAGCCAGGGCTCGGGGAGGCCGGAGCAGGTGACCGCCGCCCTCGGCTTCGCGTCGCTCCCGAAATCCATACACCGCACCAAGCTCATCCTCCAGCCGAAGTAAGGAGAGCCAGTGGCCAGACCAGAGACAACGGTTCAAACTGTGCTCCGTTTCATCCGGCAACACCGCCTGGTCGCCCGCGGGGAAAAGCTCGTCGTGGCGGTTTCCGGCGGGCCGGACTCGGTCTGCCTGCTCCACGTCCTGACGCAGCTCCAGGGGGAGCTGGGCATCGAGCTGCACGTCGCCCACCTCGACCACCAGCTGCGGGACGCCGCTGCGGCTGCCGATGCCGAATACGTCACCGACCTGGCCCGCCGACTGGGCCTCCCGGTCACCGTGGCGTCGCGGGACGTCCGGGCCTACCGGGCGCAGCACCGCGTCTCGCTGGAGGAGGCGGCCCGCGAGGTGCGCTACGCCTTCCTGGCCGAAGTGGCACAGGAAACGGGGGCGGCGAAAGCGGTGGTGGGGCATACCGCCGACGACCATATCGAGACCATCCTGATGCACCTGA
>JBDRFW010000182.1:0-2082 GCA_043818415.1 Chloroflexota bacterium
GGGTTGTTAAGGCAGGAGTTGGATCCTAAGGGGATTCATACGGAATGATCTAAAGTCAAAGGAAGATGCCGAAGTGACTAAAAAACTATATGGATACGCGGGCGAGGTTTTACAGATTGATCTGTCCACGGGAAAGGTTGAGAAGACTGATACTGAAGCGAAGATGGCGCGAAAATTCATGGGCGGCATTGGCTACGGCGCCAAGACCCTCTATGATGAGGTCGGGAATGATGTTTCGCCCTTCAGCCCTGAGAATATTATCGTCTTTTCGCCTGGAGCCCTTACCGGAACGCGCGCTCCAGCGTCGGCCCGGGTGGAGGTCACCACCAAATCGCCGCTTACCGAAATTATCGGCACCGGCAACACCGGCGGTTTCTGGGGGGTAGCCCTGAAACGGGCCGGCTACGATGCCATCGTGGTCCGGGGAGAGGCGGAAAAGCCGGTATCTCTCATCATCGACGACGATGGCGTGGAGCTGCGGGATGCCAGTAATCTATGGGGTAAGGATACTTTTCAGGTTACAGACACCCTGAAGACGGAGATGGGGGGATCACGCCGGCAACCGGTGTCTGTGATGGCTATCGGTACTGCCGGCGAGAACCGGGTACGCTATGCCTGCGCCGTGAACGATTATTACCACGTCGCGGCAAGATGCGGCGCCGGCGCCGTCATGGGGGCCAAAAAGCTCAAGGCGATAGCGGTGAGGGGGACCGGCCGGGTAGAGGTGGCGAGCCCGGAAGATTTTGAAGCCGCGGTACGCCAGGCCCGGGACAGGGTGCTGGCCAACCCGGTGCACGCCGTGTTCAGAAAGACCGCCTCTCTGGGAGCAGCGGAGGCCTACAGCGAGCGGGGCTCCGTGCCGGGGAAGAATTATCAGACCGGGTTTTTACCGAGGTATGTGGAGACCCGCGGCAAGGAGGTGGCATTAAAGTATATCACCGGCCCCCGCGGCGCCTGCTTCGGCTGCCCCGTGTCCTGTTTCAACCTGGCGGAGGTAAACGAGGGAAAATATGCCGGGCTTAAAATCTCCAGCGGCACGTTTGTCTCCACCATCAACACCTGGGGCGGTAACTGCGCTATCGAAGACCTCCCCGCCATCTACAAGTGCAAGGAAACCTGCCACCTCCTGGGGATGGACTATGGCTCGGCAGCGGGCACCATCGCTTTCGCTATGGAACTATACCAGCGGGGCATTATCAACCAAAAAGACACCGACGGGCTGACCCTGGACTGGGGGGATGACGGTGTAGTGCTCCGGCTACTGGATAAGATTGCCCGTCGCGAGGGCTTCGGTAACCTACTCGCCGAGGGCAGCCACAGAGCTGCCATGATACTGGGCAAGGCGGCTGAGCCTTATTCCATGTCCATAAAAGGCCTGGAGATGATATGGTCCGACCCCCGGGGTGGGGGGAAGGGAGAGGCTTTCGGCTTTCTCACCTGTCCACGAGGCGGTGATAATATCAAGTCCACCCACGGCCGGATGGACCGGATTAACAGCCAATGGCTGCCGGATGAGTACGACATGTTCCCGGAGGCGAGGAGCGCCATCTACGGCGAACCCCCTTACCGGAGCCCCAGCACCTGGGAGGGAAAACCGGCCATGGTCAAGTGGTTCGAGGACCTGGACTCGGTGATAAATTCGCTGGGCATCTGCCTTTTCCTCTCCAACAGCATACTGGCCATAGGGCCCCACCACCTCTCGCGTCTCTTCTCGACGGCTACCGGCTGGGACATCTCGCCTCAGGAGATAATGAAGATGGGTGAGAGGGTGTTCACCGTGCTCAAGGCCTACAACGTCAGGGAGGGCCTTACCCGCGAGGATGACCGGTGGCCGGAAAGGTTCTACAATACGCCGCTGCCTGAGGGGCCGGCCCGTGGGGCCGTCATTCCCCGTGAGCTGGTAGAGCAGAAGCTTGACGAATACTACCGGTCCAGGGATTGGGACATCGATACGGGGCTTCCCACCCGGCCTAAGCTGGAAGCTCTGGGCCTGGAGGATATCGCCGATGACCTTGGCCGACTCGGCAAGCTGCCCTGAGACAGAAAAAGAGTGTTCATGCCTATGGACTGGACCTCTTGTGC
>JBDRFW010000183.1:0-5465 GCA_043818415.1 Chloroflexota bacterium
AGACAGGCGTGGACAGCGCCTTCAAACTGGCGGATGACGTGCTGCGGCACGGCGTCCAGGCCATCGCCGAGGTTATCACCACCCCCGGTATGATTAACCTGGACTTCGCCGATGTCAAGTCCATCATGAAGGACGCCGGCCCCGCCTGGATGTCCATCGGCAGGGGCACCGGGCAGAACCGGGCCATCGATGCCACCAAGGAAGCACTGGCCAGCCCGCTGCTGGATGTATCCATCGAGGGCTCCAAGGCGGTGCTCTTCAACGTCGTCGGCGGCAACAACCTGGCCCTGTTCGAGGTCAACCAGGCGGCCGATGTCATCAAGGCCGCGGTGGACCCGGATGCCAACATCATCTTCGGCGTAGCCAATGACCCGACCATGGAGAACGAGGTAAAGATTACCCTCATCACCACCGGGTTCCATGCCAAGATGGGTATGGGCAAAAACGACGAAGAGGACGAGATTACCAAGCTCCTCAAGGGCATGAAGACCGAGGATGAGCTGGACGTCCCGTCCTTCCTGCGGCGCCCCCTGTTCAGCCACCGCCGGCACACCACCATGCCGGAGATACCGGCGGAACCGGCCAGGCAGCGTCACTTTGATTAGAAATAAGTTGAATTAGCCATAAGCGATAGCGTGCAGGTGAGTGGTTAGCGCATGCGAGGCCGCTCACCTGCTTATGCTTTTATTGACAAACCCCTCTCAACTCGTTATCCTATTTATTATCCAGCAGCTTTAAGACACGGGCCTCCGGTTAAAGCTGTCTCCAACCGGGTATGCGAGTAATTACAGGCAAGGCAAAGGGGCACCGGTTGAAGTTCCCCAGGGGAACGACAACCCGTCCGGCTACCGACCTGGTACGCGGCGCCATCTTCTCCATGCTGGAGCATGTCGCCGATGACTGGTCTCAGGTGCTGGACCTGTTCTCTGGCAGCGGCGCCATGGGCATCGAGGCGCTGAGCCGGGGTGCCGGCTGGGTGGACTTTGTTGAAAGCGAACCGCGGTGTTGTGGTATAATTAAAGAAAATTTAGAAAAGACCCGGCTGGCGGCCCAGGCCCACGTCTACTGCTGCAGCGTCAGCAAGGCACTTTCCTTTCTCGAGAAGGAGTACAATATAATCTTGATGGACCCACCCTATTCCAACGCGTCAATAGGCGATTTCATCACGCAGCTGGCAAACTCCCGACTCGTCGGGCCCGACACCACGTTAATGGTGACCCACTCTCCACGCTTAACCCTCAGTCCGCGCTACGGCGCGCTCAGCCTCTTTAAAGAGCAACGCCACGGGGACAGCTGCATCAACATTTACCGCCGGGAGGTGGCGACGTGACCGTGGCCCTCTACCCCGGCAGCTTCGACCCGATAACCAACGGGCATATCGATATCGCCACCCGGGCGGCCAAGCTCTTCGATAAGGTCATCATCGGCATCTTCTCCACCCCGGGAAAGCGCCTCACCTTCACGCTGGAGGAGCGCGTGGCGCTGGCCACGAAGGCCGTGGCCCACCTGCCCAGGGTAAAGGTCATGCCTTACAGTAATATCACCGTGGACTTCGCCCGGGAGGTGGGCGCCCAGGTCCTGGTGCGCGGCCTGCGCATGAGCGCCGACTACGAGCGGGAGTTCGAGATGGCCATGCTCAACCGCAAGCTCTACCCGGAGCTGGAGCTTGTCTGCTTCATGGCCAGCCAGGATTACCAGTTCCTCAGCTCCAGCCTGATGAAGGAGGTCGCCAGCCTGGGCGGCGATATCAACGGCCTCGTCCCCGGGCACGTCGCCGCCGCCCTCCGTAAGAAGGGCGTGAGTAAAATGTAGCCTATTTGCAGACGGAAATCCCCTATTAGTATAATGTTTCTGGGAAGGACTCAGGAGGTAAAGTGAATGGCGTACAAGATTACCGACGAATGCATTAGCTGCGGGGCCTGTGAGCCGGAATGCCCGGTACAGGCCATCAGCGAGGGCGAGACCATTTACGTAATCGACTTTAATAAATGCGTGGAGTGCGTGGGCCACCACGATTCGTCCAAGTGCGCGGAAATCTGCCCGGTAGATTCTTGCGTACCGGATCCGGACCATCCCCTAAAATCCTAGTCCGGCAAGGCACCGGAATACCCGGTTTGATTCCAGAATAGACCGGGTTCACGCGGTCTCCTGCCCGCCGGTCTCCGTGGGATAGCTTTCCCTTTCTTCTCGGAACGGGTGAGCGGCGGGTGGTTTTTCCTCTAAACAATCAACGCGGAGAAGGCGCGTCCCGGTCCGGTTACTGGAAGAAAGAGCGGACCGAGTCGAACTCTGAAGGCAGCAGGCCCAGCACCACCGGGAAGCTGTCCAGCAGCACCCGCGCCAGCGCGGAACCGGTGATGCTGTCCCCTATCCCCAGGAACTTCACCCACATTGTCAGCACCACCCCGCAGAAGATGGCACCGACCACGAAACCCAGGATGGCGCCACCCAGGCGGTTCACCCAGCCCAGCAGCACCACCGAGACCACCTTCTTGATCAGAGCGGCAATGACGCCGGCCACGAGCATGACCACGATGAGGATGATGGCAAAGGCCACGACCCTGGCCAGGCCCGGCTGGGAGATAAAGGTCAACGCCCCGGCCAGCCGCTCGTAGTAGTTGCCCGCCA
Organism: Chloroflexota bacterium; assembly: GCA_043818415.1. Classification (GTDB taxonomy): domain Bacteria; phylum Chloroflexota; class Dehalococcoidia; order Dehalococcoidales; family RBG-16-60-22; genus RBG-16-60-22. The sequence continues at coordinate 2,629 of JBDRFW010000183.1, forward strand.
GGATAACCCCCACCACCACGCCGGCCCCGGTCAGCACCGCCTTGATGATGCCGATTTTCAGCCCCATAAGGGTGGGCGCGGCGATGATTATCAGAATGACGATATCCAGCCAGCTCATATCGGCGTGATACTACCCCCTCCCGGTTTTTCACCCATTCTACTACTCGTAGTGCAGGGCGTCAATGGGGTTGAGCCGGGCGGCCCGCATGGCCGGGTAGATGCCGGATACCAGGCCGATGAAGACCGAGACGGAGATGGCCAGCACCACGATATCAGCGGAGACCACGGCGTTGATGGAAACGCCGGCGGCCTCGGAGAAGGTGGAAATCAGCCAGGAGATACCCCACCCCCCGATGATGCCGACGGCACCGCCGGCAAGGCTGAGCATGGCCGCTTCCAGCAGGAACTGGAGCAGGATGTCGCGCCGCTTGGCACCGACGGCCTTGCGGATGCCTATCTCCCGGGTGCGCTCGGTGACGGATACCAGCATGATATTCATGATGCCGATACTGCCCACCAGCAGGGAGATGCTGGCGATGGCCCCCAGCAGCACCGTGAGCAGCCCGGTGACCTGCTGTATCATCCCCATCATCTGCTCCTGGGTAAGGATTGTAAAGTCTTCCCTGCCCTCCTCGGTAATGCGGTGGCGGTGCTTCAACAGGTCCGCAATGTCCGCGCTGACAATATCGGCTACGGTGGTAGATTCAATCTTCACGGCTAGCTGCTGCACGGCGTCCTCGCCGCGGACGGTCCTCCCTGGGAAAAGGCGTGTCTGGTAGGTGGTGATGGGCACCACGACGATTGAGTCCAGGCTAACGCCGAAGATTTGCCCGCCCTTTTCCTCCAGGACGCCGATGACGTCGAACTGGCGCCCGTTGATCTTGACCTTCTGCCCTACCGGGTTCTCTTCGCCGAAGAGGTCCGTGGTGACCTTGCTCCCCAGCACGACGACCATGTCACGGGAAGCTACGTTGCGTTCGGTGATGAACTGCCCTTCGGCGACGGGGTAGTTCATGACAAATTCGTAATCGGGGGTGGTTGCCTCCACAAAGCCGACGATGCTCTCATCCACCGTGGCGACCTCAACGTAATTTTCAATGACCGGGGCTACCCCCACGACTGAAGGTACTTCTTCGGCAATAGCCCTGGCATCGTCTAGGGTAAAGCTGTAGGCCGCCGTCTGCATGGCAGCCAGTCCTTCCACGCCGGGCGTCTTTGAGGCGATATAAATCACGTTGGTGCCGATGTCTTCCAGGGTGGAGGTAATAGAGGCCTCGGCCCCCCGGCCCACCGACATCAGAGTGATGACCGACCCCACGCCGATGATGACGCCGAGCATCGTCAAAGAGGAGCGCAGCTTGTTGGCGGCCAACGACCTCATGGCGATGATGAAGGACTCGACAAATTTCAAAGTATAACTCCCCGGTTATTAACTAATCACAGGCCGCCGATTCGACCATTCTATCCTCGACAATCTTGCCGTCCATCAGCCTGACAATGCGACTGGCCTGCGCCGCCACGTCCGGCTCGTGCGTCACCAGGACGATGGTGATGCCTTCCTTGTTCAGGCGGCAGAAGATGGAGATAATCTCCGCGGTGGCCTTACTGTCAAGGTTACCGGTGGGCTCGTCCGCCAGGATGATGGAGGGGTTATTGACCAGCGCCCGGGCGATGGCCACGCGCTGCTGCTCGCCGCCGGAAAGCTCGGAAGGCTTATGGCTGGCCCGCGCCTTCAGGCCGACCCTCTCCAGCGCTTCCAGGGCCCGCTTGTGTTTCTGGCCGCCGCCGGCGTAGATGAGCGGCAGCTCCACGTTGGATACGGCCGAGGTACGCGGCAGCAGGTTGTAGGTCTGGAAAACAAACCCTACCTTCCCGTTGCGCATCTCGGCCAGCTTGTTATCGTTTAGCTGGCTGACGTCAACGCCCTCCAGGACATAGCGGCCGCCGGTGGGCTTGTCCAGGAAGCCGATGATGTTCATCAGGGTGGACTTCCCGGAGCCGGAGGCGCCGATGAGCGCCATCATCTCGCCCTGCTTGACACCGAGGGTTACCCCCTGAAGGGCCGGCACCTCGACGTCGCCCATGCGGTATATCTTGGTGATATTTTCCAGCTCAATCATGCCGTTATTCGGCGACATGGCTCTTGCTTTCCTCATTATCGATTAAAAGAAGCTCGTCGAGGGCGTTTTTATCCTGACCTCCACCACCACCGTCTCGCCCTCGCTCACCCCGCTGACAATCTCGGCCTGGCGTCCGTCATCCAGCCCGACCGTCACCGGCCTTTCCTGCACCTGCTCATTAACCATCACCTTGACAATCTTCTGGCCCTGCGTGTTGCGGGTAACCGCCCGGCTGGGTACCACCAGGACGTTCTCCCGTTGCTGCGCCACGATGGTCGCCGAGGCGCTCATGCCAATCTTGATTCCGGAGTCGGCGGGGGTTTCCAGCCCAACCTTAACCTGGTAGAGGACCACGCCGCCGACCTCCACGGGCACGGGATAGACCGCCGTGACGGTGCCGGTGAACTCCCGGTCCAGCAGGGCATCCACCTCGATGGCGGCCTCCTGGCCCTGTACCACCAGCGGTATATCTATCTCGTCGACCTGGATTACCAGCTCCAGGTGCCCCGGACTAATCACCTGGACGATGGTGGTGGGGGCGAAGGTGGGCGCCGGGACCATGTCTCCCTCCCTGGCCATGACCGCCGCCACGACGCCGTCGAAGGGGGCGGTGATAACGGCTTCGTCAAGCTGCCGCTGGGCATCGGCCAGCGACTTCCGGGCCAGGTCTACCGCCTGCTCGGCCTGGCGTACGGCCTGCCCGGCCGACGTTACCTG
>JBDRFW010000184.1:0-16857 GCA_043818415.1 Chloroflexota bacterium
GGTCTCGGGGTCGTTGACGCAGAACTCGTCCGGCTCGTAGCGGGGGGTAAAGGGCGAGGTGTCCCCCTTTTTAACCAGGGCCACAATCTTATCGCGCAGGGCCACCAGGCCGGGGTCGTTGCCCTTGTACCCGGCCACCGCCATGATGTCCAGGTAGTCCAGCGCCGAAAGGACGTAAAAGTGGATGAAGTGGTCGTGCATGTAGAGGCCGGCGAAGAAGAGGTTGCGCATGATGCGGCCGGCTTCCGGGACCTCGGTCCCGAAGGCATGGTCGATGGCCTGGGCCGAAGCGATGGCGTGCACGCCCTCGCAGACGCCGCAGACGCGGCTGGTGACGTAGGGTGCATCCCGGGGGTCGCGGTCACGCAGGAGGATTTCCCAGCCGCGGGCCATCGTCCCGGCTGACCAGGCGTCCTTGACGACGCCATTCTCCACTTCAATCTCAATCCTGAGATGACCTTCTATCCGCGTAATCGGGTCGATAACAATGCGCTCAGCCATACCTTAGGTCTCCTTCCCCTCTTTATTGGTGTCGTTGCGGCCGGGGCCCTTCCAGCGTCCGGTGGCCCGGCTGACCAGCATATCGAGGCCGACACCGGCCGCCACGGCGCCGCCGATGGTAGCCATGACCTTATCTATTTCCACCCGGCCGATGCCCGGCAGCTCGATGTCGAACTGGCGCTGGTACATCGGGCTGACCGACTCGTAGAACTCCGGCTCGGAGCAGGCGACGCAGGGTATGTTGGCCTGGATGCAGTAGTTGGTGCGGCCGTTCCAGAGTCGCTTCCAGCAGTCCTGCTTGGCCCAGGGGCCTTTACACCCCTTGAGGTAGAGGCACCAGCCCTGCTGGGAGGGGTCGCCCCAGTCGGTGACGAACCGCCCGGCGTCGAAGTGGCCGCGCCGCTCGCAGTTATCGTGCTGGTACTCGCCGTAGAAGGCCACGGGGCGATGGAAATCGTCAAGCTCGGGGATGGTGCCGAAGGTGAGGTAATGGACGACCACCGCCACCAGGCGCTCCGGGTGCAGGGGGCAGGTGGGCAGGTTGATAACGGCCTTGGGGCCGAGGTCATCGTAGTAGTGGTGCTTTTGCGTGCCGCGGAAGAGGTAGCCGACGGCGTCGGTGGGGCCGGAACGGGGTATACCGCCGTAGGTGGCGCAGGACCCGACGCAGATGATGGCCGCCGCCTTGCGGGACGCTTCCCTGACGATGTCCTTGAACGGTTTACCGCCGATGGTGCAGAACAACCCGTCCTCGGCCAGCGGGATGGAACCCTCGATGACCAGAATATGGCCGCCCTCTTCGATGGTCCTGAACAGGGCTTCCTCCGCCTGGTGACCGGAGGCGGCCATGGCCGTCTCGTTGTAGCGGAGGGAGATGGTATCGAGGAGGATGGAGGTGGCGGGTGGTTCCAGGCTGTTCAGGAAAGACTCCACGCAGCCGGCGCAGTCCTGCCCTTCCAGCCAGACCACCGGCGGCTTGCCCATGGCTTCCTCGAGGGCCTTCACCACCCGGGGGGTCAGCGCCCGGCTCAGCCCCAGCAAGGCCAGCGAGGCACCGGCTACCTTGATGAAGTCGCGGCGGGTGAGTTCGGGCAGTCGCAGCTGAAAAATATCCATACAGACTCCTTTCGCTCTAGTTCTGCCCGGCCGGGAGCAGCCGGAAGACGGTACCTGGCCGGGGCATGAAAAAAGCACCTCCGGGAGGTGCTTCAAGAATTGACCGGCGTTTAACGATCTTACGCATTGATGTTCACTCAGCCCGGCTCTGAACCACTCTCCATTCCAAGACGTGGTACCGCCGTTTCCCGTGATACCGGACGGCCGTTCTCCATATGTCTCCATTCAGGAGACACGGCTCGGAGAGCCTATTATTAAGTTGCCAGCCTCATTTTAGTACGTAGGTGTAGTAATGTCAAGAAATACAGGGTATATTTTGGCAATAAAACGGATACTTTATCGTAGAAAATAAGGCATAACTATCTATGTTAACCGTCATCGGGATGGAGGAGAATATTAGTAGGGCAACCAGAGGTGGTCACTTCCGCTCGTAATGAGAGAAGGAGGTAAAACAGATGGAATGGATATACGTGGCGGTGATATTGCTACCAGCGGCCTTCGTCTGGTACGTTGCCGGCGGTGGTCTTTACAAGGCCTTCAAAAAAGCCCGGGCAACGAGCCGCAGGTACCTGACCTGCGGCATTGATGCCGACTGCCCATCGGGACAGGTCTGCATTGATGGCAAGTGCCAGCTTGCCTGATAGTTACCGGATACATACGGCATTAAGCTAGAATCAGCGGCCGGCCTTACTTACCGAAGAAAATATCTAAGGTGGTGAGGCCGGCTAAATATTTTCCGGACCCCTCTCCGTTTGACACGGCTTCTCCAACTGCTTAAAGTATCCAGGAAGGGGTATCGCCGTCTTTCTGTTTCCGGGCCGGTTACCCGGTCTGAAGCCAGTCTCCAGAGGAGGATGAAATGAAGAAGGTCGCCGCTAACGTGTACGTGGAGACGGGTTTCCGCGGCTGCAACACCAGCCTGGTAGTCACCGGGGAAGGCGTCGTGATGATTGACACCCCCCAGGTGCCGGCCGAGGCCCGGAAATGGCGCGACGAGATTACCCGGCACGGCGAGGTTATTTACCTCATCAACACCGAGCCCCACGGCGACCACTATTCCGGTAACATGTTCTTCGGGGGGACGGTCGTCGGGCATGAAGGCACGCGGGAGGCGATACTGACCGCCACGGTCAAGCAGCTGGAGGACATGCTCCAGCGCATGGCCCCGGAGAGCCTGCCCCTGGAAAAGGGTTTCCGCTTCCGCCCGCCCACCATAACACTATCGCAGCGGCTCACCCTGCACCTCGGCGACCACACCTTTCGGCTGATAAACCTCCCCGGCCACAGCCCCTACCAGGTGGCGGTATTTGTCCCCGAGGAGAGGGTCGTTTTTACCGGTGATAACGTGGTTAACGGCACCCCGCCCTTCATGCACCAGGCGCTGCCCTTCGAGTGGCTGAAAACGCTGGACTACCTGGAGAAACTGGAGGTGGACGTCATCGTACCGGGTCACGGGGAGCCCTGTGACAAGAGCTATCTCCCCACCATGAAGGCCACCGTCCAGAAATGGATTGACGCCGTCGCCGCGGCCATCAAGCAGGGCATGAGTCTGGAGGAGGCCCAGGAAAAGGTGGCGGTCATCGACCTCGCCGACGAGCGCGCCCGGATGATACAGCGCATGAACATCGGGCACCTCTACGAGGTCCTCAAGGCAACCCCCGCCCGCTAGCGCGCGGGTGCCCTGAGGCCAATGAGATAAAAGTCCTTTTTACGTTGGTGGCTGGGGATTATACTTATTATTAGTGATATAATAAGTTGCGGCCGTAAGGTGGCTGCGACTCCGGAGGCAGGGAATGACCAGGGTATATCTGGATAATGCGGCCACCACTCCCCTTCTCCCCGAGGTGAGGGATGCCATGTTGCCTTACCTGGGAGAGGTCTTCGGCAACCCGTCGTCGCTGCACGACTGGGGAGACGGCGCCCGCGAGGCCATCGACGAGGCCCGCGCCCGGGTGGCCGGACTTATCGGCGGCAGCCCCGAGGAGATTATCTTCACCAGCTGCGGCACGGAGAGCAATAACTTCGCCGTCAAGGGGCTGGCCATGGCCCAGCAGGCCAAGGGCAAGCACGTGGTCGTTTCCGCCATCGAGCATTTCTCGGTACTGCACTCGGCCCGGACGCTGGAGAAGTGGGGCTTCGAGGTCAGCGAAGTGCCGGTGGACAAATACGGCGTGGTCGACCCCGCCGCCGTGAAGAAAGCCATCCGGCCGGACACGGTGCTGGTGTCCGTCATGCACGCCAACGGCGAGATAGGCACCATCGAGCCGATAAAGGAAATAGCCAAGATAACCAGAGAGCTTAAAATCCCCTTCCATACCGACGCCGTGGCTACGGCCGGGACCATACCCGTCGATGTGAAGGAGCTCGGGGTGGACGCCCTGAGCCTGGCCGGCAGCCAGTTCTACGGGCCCAAGGGGTCCGGCGCCCTGTGGGTAAAGAAGGGTGTACGGATAATGACGCTGCTGGACGGCGGCATCCAGGAGGGCGGCCGGCGGGGTGGGACGGAGAACGTCCCGGCCATCGTCGGGCTGGGTAAGGCGGCGGAGCTGGCCGCGGCCCGGATGGACGCCCGGATAAAGCAACTCACACCCCTGCGTGACCGACTCCTTAAAGGGCTGCCGGAGAAAATCGACCACGTGATCGTGACCGGGCACCCGCAGAACCGACTCCCCGGGCATACCAGCTTCTGCGTCGAGTTTATCGAAGGGGAGTCCCTGCTGATGCTCCTCAACAGTCGGGGCATCGCCGTTTCCAGCGGCTCGGCCTGCACCTCCCGGGCGCTCAAGGCTTCCCATGTCCTCATCGCGCTGGGACTCTCCCACGCCATTGCCCAGGGCTCGGTGCTGTTTACGCTCGGCCTGGATAGCACCGCTGCCGATATCGATTACGTTCTGGAGAACATGCCGCCCATCGTCGACCGCCTGCGGCAGATGTCTCCGCTTTATGCTAAATTCACCAAGAATGGCAAAGGAGGCAGGTAGGATGCCAGTCTATAGCCAGACGGTCATGGACCACTTCATGAACCCGCGCAACGTGGGGGAAATAGAAAACGCCGACGGCATCGGCGAGGAGGGAAACCCGGTCTGCGGGGACATGATGACCTTCTATATCAAGGTCAAGGACGACCGCCTTGAGGATGTCAAGTTCAAGACCTTCGGCTGCGGGGCGGCCATCGCCGTTTCCAGCATGGTCAGCGAGATGGCCAAGGGTAAGCCCCTGGACGAGGTCATGAAGATTACCCCCCAGACGGTGGCGGACGAGCTGGAAGGGCTGCCCAAGAACAAGCTCCACTGCTCCAACCTGGGCGCCCAGGCTTTACATAAAGCGATAGAAGACTACCGGAAGAAACAGAAGAAGGGAGGAAAGTAATCATGGCGGAGAAGAAATCTTTCAGCGAACCTCATTCCTGTCCCTTTTGTGATGCCGAGATAGCCGAGGCGGCTTTCCCTTTCTGCGAGGCCTGCGGCTTTCGAGCGATACCCTGTCCCAAGTGCGGGCTGCCCGTGGCTTCGGCCCGGGAGGACTGCCCTCACTGCGGCGCTATTATCAAGGGTGAGGTAAAGGGGGGAGGTTAGTAAAATGGCGGAAAAAGAAAAGGAAAAGATGACTCTCGTTGTCTTCAGCGGCGAACTTGACAAGGCCCTGGCCGCTTTTATCCTGGCCACCACCGGCGCCAGCATGGGGATGGATGTCAGCATGTTCTTCACCTTCTGGGGCTTAAACATAATCAAGAAGAACGAGGGCGGCATTAAAAGCCAGGGGCTGAAGAGGAAAATGTTCAACATCTTGAACCGCGGTGGTTCCAGGAGGTTAAAGCTTTCCAAATTCCACATGCTTGGCCTGGGGACCTTGATGATGAAGAAGGTGATGAAGCAGTCCAATTACCCGTCTATCGATGAGTTTATTACCATGGCGCATCAGATGGGGGTTAAAATGATCCCCTGTTCCACCACCTGCGGGATGTTCGGCCTGCAGGAAGGTTCCTTCCGCGAGGAGGCGGGGAGTCTGGCCGGCGCGGCGTTCTTCCTGAATGAGGCCCGCCAGTCCAAGGTATCCCTGTTTATCTAGATAGTTGTTTCTGGCTACTTGAAGGAGGAAAAATGAAAGCAGACCAGAGTCTGGACTGCATGGGCCTGTACTGTCCCATGCCTATCGTCAAGACAGTGGAGAGGATAAAGCAGCTCAAGAAGGGCGAGGTCCTGGAGGTGGTGGCCGACGATAAAGGAATCAAGCAGGACATGCCGGCCTGGGCCCAGGCCACCGGGAACGAGTACCTGGGGATGGAAGAAGAGGGAGGGGAAATCAAGGTTTACGTGAGGAAGACGCAGGACTGAGACGCGCCGGCCCCGGGGACCTGAAATAGATTACAGAGTGATTTACTTAGCGGAGGTGGAAAGTGTCTGATGCCAAGGATGTAATCAACAAGGCGATATCGGAACACCACGATATCAAGGAGACCGTGGACCTTTCCAAGGACTCGCTGACTGATATCGAGGCGCTCTTTGCCCTGCGCCAGGCCTACTCCAGTTGGACGCAGTGCGCGCCCGAGGACCTGAAGGCCCGGCAGGAGCAGCTGCTCCAGGTGGTGAAAGCGGTGGACCGGGGGTTACGGGGTCACTGGGGCTTTGAGGAGAAGGCGGTGGAGCCGCTCTTCGGCGATGCCCTGATGAAGGGCTTCGTCGGCGAGCATGGCGAGATAATCCGGCGCATGGAGGCCGCCAGGAAGACCCTCACCGAGGTGAAACTGGAGGGACTGGAGCAGCAGGAGCTGCTCACCAGGAAGACGGTGATACAGGAAGCCGTCAACTACGCCCTGCAGGCCATCGAGGAGCATTCCAACCACGAAGAGATAATTTTCAAGATGGTGAAGAAGGGCACGGACGCCCCGTCCGGACCTTAGCGCGTTTCGGGCTAGAGTTGCCAGAAGCTACGCAGCTGCTCGAAGTCCATCAGGCCGCTCTCGGCGATGTTTTCAATCTCGATGCCGGCCTCCACAGCGGCGGCCACCGGGTTAAGGCCGCCCATCTGGACGACGCCGACCCGGTTCGGGGCCACCGGAATCTGGCATATCGGCTCGCTGGTGTTGCCCAGGGCGTAAATTCCCCCGATACCCGCCTCCTTGAGGAGGGCAAGCCTTTCCTCGACGACCTCCCTGGCCGGCGCCGGAATGGTGCGGAAGGCCGCCAGTATCTTGCCGCTGCCGGTGCGGGACGCCAGCCCCACGCTGGTCATCTTGGCCTGGATGAACTGCTCGGAGGGGTCGGTTGAGGTCCCGGCGTAATCGGTGATAGCCACGAAGCGCCGTGCCGCCAAGTTTTTAATCTCCAGCACGCCCCCGAAGCGGAACTCCGTGGGCACCCCGGCCTTGAGGAGGACGCCGTTGATGGAAGCGCCGCAGACCGTGGCGAAGCCTATTTTCCCATCCGGGATGACTACCGAGCCGAGTTTTTCACCTTCGTTGGCGGTGGCCACCAGCTCGCTGACGCAGAAGCCGGCCTTGAAGGCGTCCTTCATGGCGGACATGGCCCGCTGGAACTGGTCCCGGAAAATGATAGACGTATTGACGGCCAGCTGGCCGGTGCGCCGGACGGGGTCGAAGGTGGTGAGGTAGGCCAGCAGTTCCAGCTTGTCCCGCACGAAGCCCAGCTGCTTCGGCGCCAGCGCCTCCTTGACCTCCTGCCGCCCCTCCGGGGTAATCATGCGGCCGTCATGGCCGGCGGGCTGGGTATAGCCGCGTTCATCGGCTATTTTCAGGTGGTATCTCACCGTCCGCTGGTTCAGGAAGACGCCGTCGTTCTCCAGCTGGCGGGCAATCGTAATCGACCCCAGCGGCTCGGAGGACTCGCTGAGCACCTTGAGGATGGCAATCAGCTTGCTTTCCGCTTCCGACCCGACGGGCTGGTCCATGTGATGCTTCGCCATTTTATTATCAGGCTATTATACCACGACTGTTTTTATCGTAAAAAAGCGCCGTGATAAGCGGTGGCCTATCTTCAGCCAATCAGTCTCTCCGGAACCGGTTGGTGATGGGCAGCCTTCTATCCCGCCCGAAGGCCCGGGGGGTAATCTTCACGCCCGGCGGCGTCTGCCGGCGCTTGTACTCGCTCAGGTCCACCAGCCGGGATATCTGCCGCACCACCTTTTCATCGAAGCCCATGTCCACAATCTGCTCGATGCTCTTGTCGTCCTCGACGTAGGCCGTCAGGATGGGGTCGAGCACCTCGTAGGGCGGCAGGGAATCGGTATCCTTCTGGTCCGGCCTCAGTTCGGCCGAGGGCGGCTTCTGGATGACCGAGGCCGGGATGATATCGGACCCGGCCAGCCCGTTGCGGTAGGCGGCCAGCTGGTAGGCCATCGTCTTGGGCACGTCCTTGATGACGGCGAACCCGCCGGCCATGTCCCCGTAGAGCGTGGCGTAGCCGGTGGCCATCTCGCTCTTGTTGCCGGTGGTCAGCACCAGCCAGCCGAACTTGTTGGATATCGCCATGAGGAGGTTGCCCCGGATGCGCGCCTGGAGGTTCTCTTCCGCCACTCCTTCCTCCGTGCCCTTGAAGGGCGCGGCCAGCGTGCCCAGGTACCCCTTGAAGACCTCCTCGATGGGGATGTTGAGGAACTGGATGCCCAGGTTTTTACAGAGGACCTCGGCATCGGAGAGGCTGCCGGTGGAGGAGTACCGCGACGGCATGGCCACGCCGACCACGTTGGACTTCCCCAGCGCGTCCACGGCGATGGCGGCGACGAGGCTGGAGTCCAGCCCTCCGGAAAGGCCGATGAGCACCTTTTTGAAGCCGTTCTTGAGGATATAGTCGTGCGTTCCCAGCACCAGCGCGTCGTAGACCTCGGCGGGGAAGACGGGCCGGGTCACCTCCCGGGGCGGCAGGGGTGGCTTGTCCGTGCCGGACGGCGTCTCGGACACTACGATACGGTCGCTGGGGTGGCGTCCCTGCTCCTCGCGGAGCCGCAGCTCCTGCCGCCAGCGGGGGTCGTGGAGGCGGGTGCGGAAGACGTTTTCCACGTCCAGGTCGGCGATAACCAGGTCTTCCTGGAACTGCTGCCCCCGGGCGATGATTTCTCCCTTCTCGTTGGCCACCAGGCTGTTGCCGTCGAAGACGAGCTCGTCCTGGCCGCCCACCAGGTTGTTGAAGGTGACGATGGCGATGTTATCCGCTGCCCGCGTGGCAACCATGCGCTCCCGGTTGCCCACTTTGCCGTGGTGGTAGGGGGAGGCGCTGATGGTGACGATGATATCGGCCCCGGAGTAGGCCTGGCTGGCGGCCGGACCGGAGGCGTACCAGAGGTCCTCACAGATGTTTACGCCGATGTTGATACCGGCGACGACGTAAACGGGGCACTCGCGCCCCGACCGGAAGTAGCGGTTTTCATCGAAGACGCCGTAGTTGGGCAGGTACATCTTGTGGTAGACTCCCGCCACCCGGCCGTCGTGGATGATGGCGGCGGCGTTGTAGATGTCCTCCTTGGCGTCAACGAAGCCGACCACCAGCGTCATCCCCGCCGAGGCCTCCGCCACCTTTTCCAGCGACCGCAGGTTCTCGGAGATGAACTGGGGCTTGAAAAGGAGGTCTTCGGGGGGGTAGCCGCATATGGCAAGCTCCGGAAACGTCAGGAGCTCCACCCCCGAAGACCTGGCATTTTCAATAGCCTGGAGTATTTTCCGCCGGTTGCCGTTGAAATCGCCCACCGTGGTATTTATCTGGGCCATCCCGATGCGGAGCCGGCGCGTATAGGGCCATGTCATCATGGGGTCCTGGCCTCCAATTACAGTATCGGCAGGTACCTGTCGAGCTCCCATTCAGTTACCTGGATGCGGTACTGGTCCCACTCTATCTTCTTGTTCTCGATGAAAGCGTTGAAGACGTGCTCGCCGAGGGCCTTGCGCACCACCTCGCTGTTCTCGGCCAGCTGGATGGCTTCCAGCAGGCTGGCCGGCAGGGTGCCGATGCCCCTTTCTTGGCGCTCTTCCGCGCTCATTACATAGACGTTTTCCTCCACCGGCGGCGGGGCTTCATAGCCCTTTTCGATGCCTTCCAGTCCCGCGGCCAGCATGACGCTGAAGGCGAGGTAGGGATTGCAGGCGGGGTCCGGGGAGCGGAACTCAATCCGGGTGGCCTTTTCCCGGCCGGGCCGGTACTCGGGAACGCGGACGAGGTCGGACCGGTTGCGCCGCGCCCAGGATAGATAAACCGGCGCTTCATAGCCGGGCACCAGCCGTTTGTAGGAGTTAATCCACTGGTTGCAGACGGCGGTAATCTCCGGGGCATGCTTCAGCAGGCCGGCGATAAATTGCCGGGCTTCCTTGGACAGGTGATAGGAGTCTTTGGCATCGAAGAAGGCGTTCCTATCACCCTTGAACAGCGATTGGTGGACGTGCATGCCGCTGCCGTTGATGCCGAAGATCGGCTTGGGCATAAAGGTGGCGTTAACCCCGTGCTTGAGGGCCACCTCCTTGACCACCAGCCGGTAAGTCATCACGCTATCAGCCATGGTCAGGGCGTCGGTGTACCTCATGTCAATCTCGTGCTGGCTGTGGGCCACCTCGTGGTGGGAGTATTCCACGCCGATGCCCATCTCCTCCAGGGTGAGCACCGTATCCTTTCTCATGTCCACGGCGGCGTCCCGGGGGGTCAGGTCGAAGTAGCCGCCCTTGTCGAGCACCTTGGTGGTGTAGGCCGTCGGGTCGTCCGGGTTCTGCCGGAAGTAGAAGTACTCCAGCTCCGGGCCGACGTAGTAGGTATAACCAAGGTCGGACGCCCGCTTCAGGTTCCTCTTCAGGACAAACCTGGGGTCACCCTCGAAGGGCTGCCCGCCTGGCTTTAAGATATCGCAGAACATGCGGGCCACGGCGCGGTGCTCGCGCGGGCGCCAGGGCAGGAGCTGCCAGGTATCGGGGTCGGGCATGGCCACCATGTCGCTCTCGTCGATGCGGGCAAAGCCCTGGATTGACGAGCCGTCAAAGCCCATGCCTTCCTCCAACGCCCCCTCCAGCTCCTCCACGGTGATGGCGAAGCTCTTCAATATACCCAGGATATCCGTGAACCACAGCCGGATAAACTTGACATCATGCTCCTTGGCCATCTTGAGGATATATTCTTTAGCCTCTTCTTTACTTCGGTTTGCCATTTTTACCTCCTGTCATGTTATTTTAAATGTTATTGGGTAATTTGTCATCATCTTCTTACATATATCGTCCCCCGTCAACGTTCTAGATGGCGTTCTCGTCTCTATCACCGGTGCGGACGCGCACCGAATGCTCCACCGGCAGGACAAAAATCTTGCCGTCGCCGGCCTCGCCGGTCCGGGCGGTGCGGACGATGGCGTCGATGGCGATGTCCACGTCCTCGTCGAGGACCACCAGCTCCAGCTTGAGCTTGGGCAGCAGGTCGATGCGGTACTCGCCCGCCCGCCACTGCAGGGAGATTCCCTTTTGCTTGCCGCGGCCCATGACCGCGCTGACGGTCATGCCGAAGTAGCTCTTTTCCTCGAGGGCTTTCTTGACGGCATCCAGCCTCTCTTCCCGGATAATCGCTTCTATCTTCTTCATCTCAGCAGACCCCCGTAAGCTCTTTCCCCGTGCTGGGAGAGGTCCAGCCCCACCATTTCCTCGGACTGGCCGACCCGCAGCCCGATGGTCACATCGACCAGCTTGCCGATTACCAGGGTGGCGATGAAGGCGAAGGCGCCCACGGCCCCGATGCTGATAAGCTGGGTCAGCACCTGCGCCGCGTTGCCCTCGATCAGCCCGGGCGTTCCGGCGACGGCGGAACTGGCGAAGATGCCCGTGGCCAGCGCCCCCCAGATGCCGCCCACCCCGTGAACGGCAAAGACGTCCAGGGAATCATCGAAGCCGAGCTTGGTCTTCAACAGGACGATGGCGTAGTAGCAGGCCACGGAGACAACGATGCCGATGGGGATGGCGGCCAGGGGCGTCACGAAGCCGGCCGCCGGAGTGATGGCTACCAGACCGGCCACCGCCCCGGTGACCATTCCCAGCAGGCTCGGGCGGTTGTGCAGCCAGCTGATGACCATCCAGGTAAAGCCGGCCGTGGCCGCGGAGAGGTTGGTGGCGACGAAGGCATTGGCGGCCAGGCCGTTGGCGGCCAGGGCGCTGCCGGCGTTAAAGCCGAACCAGCCGAACCAGAGCAGCCCGGCCCCCAGGGCCACCAGGGGGATGTTGTTCGCCTCCATGACGTGCCCGGGAAAACCCTTGCGCTTGCCCAGCAGAATCACCAGGGCCAGCGCCGAGACACCGGCGTTGATGTGGACGACGGACCCGCCGGCGAAGTCAAGCGCGCCCAGACCGGCCAGCCAGCCCCCGCTTCCCCAGACCCAGTGGGCCACCGGGCTGTAGACCACCGTCATCCACAGCGCCGAGAAAAGCAGCAGGGCGCTGAACTTGATCCTTTCCACCACCGCGCCGCTTATCAGGGCTACCGTGATAATGGCGAACATGCCCTGGAAGGCCATGAAGACCAGGTGCGGTATCGTGGTGGCGTAGGTGCCGGACGGGTCCATGCCCACGTTGAGCAGGCCTAAGAAGTTAAAACCGCCGACGACGCCTCCTTCATCGGCGCCGAAGGCGAAGCTGTACCCCCAGAGCACCCAGAGAATACCCACCAGGCCCATGGCGGCGAAGCTCATCATCATGGTGGAGAGCAGGTTCTTGCGCCTGGCCATGCCGCCGTAGAAAAGGGCCAGGCCCGGCGTCATCAGCAGCACCAGCGCCGATGATACCAGGACCCAGGCAGTATCGCCCGTATCGATGGACATCTTGCTTACCTCCCGGCTATGAATTACTTTAAGTTTAGCCGGTATATATTTCCTGCATGTTACGGGCAGGTTAAATCTGTGTTACATCCGGGTTATACGTTTATCCGGCCGCCGGGGGTGATAACCATCATTCACCAACGGGGAGAGCACACGTTTATACTTTAACCGGCAATTGTTACAACCGTGTTACACAGGTTAACATAAGGAAGAGACTTCTTGGTTTACGGCATTGGAGAAGCCCCGGTCAGGCTTCCTTGATGAAGCGGTAGCCGATGTTTCGTACCGTCTCGATGTAGGTATGGCTGGCGTCCTCGATTTTACTACGGAGTCGGCGCACGTGCACGTCCACCGTGCGGTCGCCGCCATAGTAGTCGTAGCCCCAGATTTTATCGAGCAGCGCCTCGCGGGTGAAGACGTGCCCCCGGTGGCCCGCCAGCAGCTTGAGCAGCTCGTACTCCTTGTAGGTCAACTCGACGATATTGCCCTCCACGGTAACCTCGCAGGTCTCCAGGTCTATCGTCAGGCCGTCGCAGACTATCCGGCTGTGGCGGTCATCCTCTGCCGCGTCACGGCGTAGGAGGCGGTTTATCCTCAGCATGAGTTCGCGGGAATCATAGGGGCTGACGAGGAAGTCGTCAAACTCCAGGCCATCCTCAATCCCCTCCAGCATCGCTTCGGGGACGAGCGCCATCACCGGCAGGTTTTTCCCGGTCCGGGCCTTCCGGATGAGCTCCCCTACCGCGGGGTCGGGCGCCGTGTCCCCCACCTCGAAGAGGAGGACATCGGGGCGCTGGCCGGCAATGGCCTCCCTCACGCCGTTGCTGTAAGAGGTAAAGGAGCAGGCCACGTTGTACCGGGCCAGACCCTGGCGGAGCTCCGACTTCGTTTCGTCCTCTCTGGCGATTATCAGCAGGCGTGTCATTGCCGCTCCTTTGCCGCTAGTAAGCATAAAGCCTCCCGTAGGGGCGGAGAAAGCGCGGGTACAGCTTGACGAACTTTTGTTTCAGTATCTCCCCGGCGTCAAAGCTAAAGTGCCCGGCGAACTCGCTGACGTACTGCCGCAGTACCTCGCGGTCGGCCTCTTCAAGCTCGGCCACGCCGACCTCCTTGCCGAGCTGGTAGTCCTCGACGGCGCCGTGCAGGTAGATGACGCCGCCGTGCATGCCGGTGCCGATGAACTTGGCCCGGTGGCGCTGCCCCTCGGCGATGTTCCTGCCCAGCAGGATAATCGTCCCGCCGGCCATGTACTCGCCGAAGAAGTCCTGGGCGGTGCCACCGATAACCAGTACCGGCTTCTTGTCCTGGTACTCTTTCATGTGGATGCCCGCCCGGTAGCCCACGTCATCGCGGATGAAGATTTTACCGCCCCGGGCGGAAAGCCCGACGGTATCCCCGGCGTGGCCGTGAACGATTATTTCACCGTCGTTCATGGTGTTGCCCAGGCCGTCCTGGGCGTTGCCGTGGACGGTAATTACCGGCTTGTCCATGAAAGCCCCGAGGTCGTTGCCGGGGGTACCGAAAATCTCGATGGCCACCGGCTTATTCAGGTCGGTGCCGATGTACCGCTGCCCGTGGACGTTGCGCAACTCTATTTTCTGGGTGCCGTTGGTGACGATGTCCCGCAGGCGCTTGTTGAGGTCGCGGTAGTGAACGCCGCTGGCATCCACAGTAATGGTGGAATCCTTAACGGTGGTCATCTTCAGCTCCCTGCCATTCTCACGCCGAGAATTTCCAGTTCGGTATCGCTCAGGCCGATGCCGCGCAGGTGCAGGCGGTTGCCCCGCAGGCTCTCCAGCGCGTTGACGCCGAGTCCGCCCAGGATATCCTTGAGCTCGATGCTCCAGCCGCGGAGGAGGTTGGCCAGCCGCCGCGCGCCGATATCCGGGTTGACCCGCTTGGCCAGGCGGAGGTCCGTGGTGCAGATGCCCCAGGCGCACTTGCCGGTATGGCACTGCTGGCAGACGTGGCAGCCCAGCGCGATCAAGGCCGCCGTGCCGATATAGACGGCGTCCGCCCCGAGGGCGATGGCCTTGGCGATATCGCCGGAGTTCCTGATGCCGCCGGAGACGACGATGGAGGCCTGGTTGCGGATGCCTTCCTGGCGGAGTCGACTGTCCACCGAGGCCAGGGCCAGCTCGATGGGGATGCCGACGTTATCGCGGATGACCTTGGGCGCGGCCCCGGTAGCCCCGCGGAGCCCGTCCAGCACCACGATATCGGCGCCGCCGCGGACGATGCCGCTGGCGATGGCCGCGGCGTTATGGACGGCGGCAATCTTCACCGATATCGGCTTGGTGTAGTTGGTGGCCTCCTTGAGGGCGTAGATGAGCTGCGCCAGGTCCTCAATGGAGTAGATATCGTGCTGCGGCGCCGGCGATATGGCGTCCGTCCCCTCGGGAATCATCCGCGTCAGGGAGACGTCCGCGCTGACCTTCTCTCCCGGCAGGTGACCGCCGATGCCCGGCTTGGCCCCCTGGCCGATTTTTATCTCCACCACCCTGGCGACATCGAGGTATTCGGCGTGGACGCCGAACCGCCCCGAGGCCACCTGGACGATGGTGTTGTTGCCGTATTTATACAGGGTGGGGTGGAGGCCGCCCTCGCCGGTGTTCCACAGCGTGCCCATCTCCGTGGCGGCGCGGGCCAGCGATTCGTGCACGTTGCGGCTCACCGCCCCGTAGGACATGGCGGAGAACATCACCGGCACCTCCAGTTTGACCAGCGGAGCAATCTCCGTCTTTAAAGCGTGAGTCTCGGGGTCGATTTCCAGGTGGTCCGGCTTGCGCCCCAGGTAGGTCGTCAGTTCCATCGGCTCCCGCAGCGGGTCGATGGACGGGTTGGTGACCTGGCTGGCGTTGAGCAACAGGTGGTCCCAGTAGATGCGGTGACCCTTGTCGGTGCCCATGCCGCTGAGGAGCACCCCGCCGGTCTCCGCCTGCTTGTAGATGTCCTCGATGATTTCCGGGCGCCAGTTATAGTTGCCGCGGTAGTCCAGCGGATTGTAGGTTACCTTCAGGGCGTTGGTGGGACAGAAAACCTCGCAGCGGTGGCAGCCCACGCAGTTCTCCTCCCGACTTTTTACCTTGTTCTCCTCGGCGTCATAGTAGTTCGCCCCGAAGCTGCACTGGTTGACGCACACCTGGCACTGGATGCAGCGGTCCTCGTTCCGGTTTATTAAGAATTTCGGTGCTATGTATGTCTTCACGGTATCCTCCCGTATGTGGAACCCCCGGCGTCCTTACGGCCGGGGATGTCTTTCATATTTTTATCAGGCCGTCTTCCCCGCCGCCGTTTTCTCCCCGGCGGCCACCGGATGTTTGTCCTTCAGCCGGCCGATAACCGGCTCGCCGCCCATGGGAATCCAGGACTTGTCCAGGTCCGGGCAGACCAGGCGGATGGAGGCCTCCTCGGACGAAAGGTAGACCATATCGCCCTTTTCCCCGACCGTCAGGGGTCGCAGCCGGATGCGGTCGGTCAGGCCTATCATCTCCCCGTGGTGGGCGATGATGACGGCGAAAGGCCCGTTGAGGAGCAGGCTGCCGTAGACCTGGCGCAGGGCCAGGGCCAGCTTTTGTTCCTCCGGCTCCATCCGCTGGATATCCTCCCAGAAAGGGGCCGCCATCACTCGCGCTGCTATTTCCAGCGGCAGGTTGTGCTTTCGTATCAGCAGGTCGACGGCGTAGGCGATGACCTCGGTATCGGTCTGCATGGTGCAGTGGTAGCCGTACTGCTCCAGGAAGCGGCGGTTTATCCCGTAGGATGAAATCTCGCCGTTGTGGACCACCGTCCAGTCGAGAATGGAGAACGGGTGCGCCCCGCCCCACCAGGCGACAGTGTTGGTGGGGAAGCGGCCGTGGGCCGTCCAGATATAGCCCTGGTACTGCTCCAGGCAAAAGAATTCGGCTATCTCCTCGGGGTAGCCCACGCCCTTGAAGACCGCCATGTTCTTGCCGCTGGAGAACACGAAGCTGTCGTTGGGGCTGGTGTTTATCTCCATGACCCTGGCCACGACGTAATCGGCCTCGGACTTCTCCCCGAGCTGGTGCTGGCCCATCTCGCAGAAGTAGCGCCAGACCAGCGGCGGGCTCTTTATCGCCGGGGTCGGGCGGGTGGGCACTTCCTCGCGGTCGACCAGGTTGAAATGCTTCTGGAGATAGGCCTCCGTCTCCTGCCGGCTCTTCTCCGTGAGGAACATGATGTGGAAGGCATAGAGGTCGGCGTATTTGGGGTAGAGGCCGTAGACGGCGAAGCCGCCCCCCAGGCCGTTGCCGCGGTCGTGCATGTTGGCAATGGCCTTGATGACGCTCTCCCCGGAAAACCGACCCCCCGAGGTATCCATGGCCCCGAAGATGGAGCAGGCGTCGATTACCTTATCGTCATTATAGGTGTTGTTGAAATTCCTCAAGTCCTTCATGAGACTGTCCTTTCGGGTAGACGTCCTAGTCGCCGATAATC
>JBDRFW010000185.1:0-7651 GCA_043818415.1 Chloroflexota bacterium
ATGGTCAACGAGCACGCCGACCCCTCCGTGGTGGAGGATATCGCCGGGCAGCTGGAGGTAATGGCGCCGCAGCATGATAAGTACCGGCACCGGGAGGGCAACTCGCCGGCTCACGTCAAGGCCAGCCTCATCGGCGACTCCGAGACGGTGTTCATCGAGGACGGCAAGCTGGTGCTGGGGACGTGGCAGGGCGTCTTCTTCTGCGAGTTCGACGGCCCGAGGAGCCGGCACCTGCTGGTCAAGATACTTGCGGACAGCTGACAATATTGCCGGGGAGTTGATTTATCGGCGGGACCATGCTATTCTTGAGGCAATTTCGGGGCAGTTGCTACTACATGGCCTGATTTTATTAAGGAGGTGAGATATGATTAAGGCTTTAAGGGTGGTACTGATTGTTTACGGAGCGATATACCTTGTAATGGGACTGGGAGGCATCATCTTCACCGACCAGATAACAGGGCTGTTCGGAATCGAAGAAGTCACTGCCGATATCATATACCTGGCGGCGATTATCAGTATCTTCAGTATTTCCGCAGGCCTCTGGCTGATTATCGCCGGGCGGGACCCGCTGGGAAATATCTACTGGGTCAAGTTTGCCATAACCAAGGCCGTCCTGTCTGTGGTCGTCGAGGTGTACCTTATTATCCAGGGCTATGTTGACTTCAACCAGGTCGGGATAGCGATTATCCTGGATGGTGTCTTCGCGGTGCTGTTTCTGGCCCTTTATCCCTGGCGGGCGGCGCGCACCGGCGAATAGGAGGCCATTACCCAATCTAGTGGAAAATCAGCCGGTAGGCCATAACGTCGAGCATTCCGTGTAACCAGGCCATTAAGTCCTTCAGGAAGACCATCATCTATCTCCCCTCGCCGGCCCTCTAAACGTCCTGTCCCGGCAGGGCTATCCGGTAGAGCCCGCAGTAGCGGCAGCGACTATAGCGCTGCCGGACGATGTACAGCCCTTTCCGTCCGCACTGGGGACAAAAGCTGAACTTCAGGACAGGGCCGGTCTTATCTGTTTTTACGACTTTCCTGTTGATTACCATGCAAGGTTCTCCGGATGAATTTACTCCAGTGTAAATAGCGTACATTACATTGGTGTCACAAACAATAGTACGAACGTCACAAATCAGTCACAACAATGGTAATAGGAGAAGTGTTCCATGGTGGGGATAATGGCGGTTAAAGGGCGGCGCCGTCGTCCATGAGCTTGACGTACATGTCTTCCAGCGCTGACTGCCTTACCGAAAGGTCGATTAAGGCCCAGTTATTCTCCGAGATGTCGTGCAGCAGCGAGGCAATACGGCCGACGTCCGCCGTGGTGAAGACGTAGTTGTCGCCCTGCCGGGGGAAATCGAGTTTGGTATCGGCCCGGAAGACGACCTCGTACTCGCGGTTGCCGAGCTTCTTGCGGATGGCCTCGATGGTGTCGCAGATATAGATTTCCCCGCTCTTCATGATGGCTACGCGTTGGCAGATGTACTCGATGTGGAAGAGGTTATGGGCGCTCAGCACGATGGTCTTGCCCTGCTGGTTCAGCTTTTTCAGGTAGTCGATGATAAAAAACGAGGTGAGCGGGTCGAGGCCGGAGTTGGGCTCGTCGAGCACCAGTATCGACGGCTCGTGGAGCAGGGTGCGGGCGATGGCCACCTTCCGCCGCATCCCCTTGGAGAGGTCGCCAGTGTACTTGTCCCTCTCCTCCAGCTTCAAGGAGTCGAGCAGCTCGTCGATGCGTTTCCTGGCCGTCTTTTTAGGGATTTTATAGAGCTCGGCGAAGAACTCCAGGTACTGCTGGATGGTCATGTTCTCGTAGAGGGGACTTTCCTCGGGCAGGTAGCCGATGTGCTGCTTGACCTGAGTGTTTTCGCGGGTAATATCGCGGCCCATCACCGCGATGGTGCCGGAGGTGGGCGCCAGCAGCCCCACCATCATTTTCAGCATGGTCGTCTTGCCGGCCCCGTTGTGGCCGATTAAGCCCAGTATTTCCCCCTCCCTGATTTGCAGGTTAACACCGTTTACCGCCGTGAAGTTCTTGTATATCTTGGTAATAGCGGTAAGTGTAATAATATCGGCCATTTCAGCTTTTGCTATCCTCTTTTCCCATGAAGAACATACTCGTAATGTCGAGGCGGGAAATAACCCGCCTGAGAGCCCGTTTCAGCGGTCGGTCCCGGGCCATTGTCCTGGCGCTGGTGGCCCTGACCATCGTCAGCTCTTATGTAATTTACCATCAGGACCTCGTCATAAGCAAGGGCCTCTATAACGTCGGCGTCTCCGCCGGCTCTCCCGCCATCGAGGACAGCCGCTTCAATATCATCCCCCTGGACCGCCAGGCCGGTTACCAGAGAGTTGAAGACGGGACTATCGATGTTTTTCTCGACGGCGAAGACATCGTCAGCGGCAGCAGCGAGCGCGCCGAGTACGCCGCCGGGGCGCTGACGCAGTACCTGGAGAAACGTGAGCTGCTCCGCATTGCCGGGGAGTACGAGATTGACCGGGCCTTCCCCCTCCGCATCGAAATCGGCTACCTGGACACGGAAGAGGCGGGCCTGGTCACCCCGGCAGCGGCGTCCACCTCGGGAACGCCAGAGGCTTTAGAGCCCGCATCGGTGCCGGAAGAAGTCCCGGCGATATTACCGCCGCCGGAAACCGGTCTCCCGGCGGATGAGATGCCGCTGTCACTGCCGGACGTTAAGATTCCCGCCACCTTGACGCCAGCTTCCCCGGTCCCCAGCGCCACCGACGAGGCCGTGCGGCGGCAGCTGGCGGACTTCGCGGAGGATAAGAAATTGCCGGAGTTCAAGGCGGAGTTCATCTCGGAGAACGACATCATCGTCCCCTCCCTGATGACCCCGCCGATACCGCTGGCCCAGGTGATAATCACCTTCCTCTACGTGGTGCCGGTGTTCTTCATCAGTCTCTTCTTCACCAGCAGCTTCACCGAGGAGAAGGTTAGCCGCAAGCTTATCGTGCTGCTCTCGGCTCCGGTGACCCGGCTCCAGGTTATCCTGGGCAAGATGCTGCCCTACCTGGCGTACTCCATCCTCGTCATCATCGGGGTGACGCTGGTGCTGGGCGGTAATGTCCTGCTCGGGCTGGCTATCTTCACCCCGGTGATGCTCTTCATCTTTTCCATCTACCTCATGGTGGCCCTGACCTACCGCACTTTCAAGGACCAGACCTTCTTCTCCGTGCTGGCGCTCTCCGTGGTGACCGTTTACCTGGTGGGCCCGGCGATGTTCGCCGGCGTCAACGACCTCAGCTATATCTCGCCGCTGACCCTGGCCGTGGACATGTACCGCGGTGAAACTTTCGGTGCCTCCCAGTATTTCCTGGCGACCACGCCGCTGCTGCTGGTCTTCGGGCAGACGATGTTCGTGGGGACGCGCGTCTTCAACGAGGAGTACCTCATGGGCTTCCGCCCCCTGCACGTCAAGGCGGCCGAGGCCATCTACCTGGCCCTGGACCGGACGCACTTGAGCATATCCACGCTGCTGATGGGCATGTCCCTGGTGCCGCTGGTCTTCATGGTGGAACTGGCCTCGGTGGTCTTCGTGACCAACCTGCCGCTGCCCTTCATGCTGGGGCTCATCCTCATCGTGTCGGTGGTCGTTGAAGAGCTGGCTAAGTCGGCGGGGGTGGTCATCCTCCTCCAGAACCGCGCCATAACCAGGAAGCGGGACGTCCTGAAGCTGGCGGCCATCTCGGCGGTGGGGTTCATGCTGGCGGAGAAGCTGCTGCTCTTCCTGGCGATGAGCGTGGTGTCCGATTCCCTTTTCGTCCGGGCGCTGTTCAGCGGGGGGCTGCTCCTGCTGCCGCTGGCCCTGCACGTGATAACGACCTCCGTGGTCTGCCTGGCGACGGCCCGCTTCGGCACCCGGTTCTACCCCCTGGCGGTGGTATTCGGCAGCCTGGTCCACGCCATCTATAATCTCAACGTGGTGGGGGCGCTGCTATGAGCCGGTTTCTGGTCCTGCTGAAAAGGGAGCTGAGGTCGATTACGAAAGAGAAGACGATAATGTTCGCCATCATCGTCCAGTTCTTCATCGCCTCGTTCTCCTCGATTATCCTGGTGGGTATCATGGCTTTCTACGACCCCGCTTCTATCGGTGAGAATACAAATCTACATGTCCGGGCGGGCATCGTCGGCGGTGACGAAAGGGTAGAGCCGCTTTTAAATTACCTTGACGAGAGCAACGTGCGACTGCGGTTTTACCCGGATATGACCGAGGCCGAGGACGCTTTCCGGCGGGGGCGCGTCGATACGATTCTGGTGCTGCCGGAGACCACCGGCGGCGTGGTGGATATGCAGCTTATCATGCCCGAGCTGGACGCCAAGGAGACGGTCATCTTCATGGTGCTTGACGAGCCGCTGAAGAGGTACGAAAACTATCTGCGCCAGAGCGCCGGCATCGACCTCCACTACGACAGCACCGGCGGCAAGCCGCACACCACCTACGAGTTCCTCTACTCCCTGATTGTCCCCATCCTGATGCTCTTCCCGGCCCTCATCGCCGGGAGTATCGTCATCGATACCGTGTCCGAGGAGTTCGAGAACAAGACCTTCGATACCCTGGCGGTGGCACCGGTCTCCCTGGGGCAGGTGGTTTCCTCCAAGATTACGGCGGCGGTCGTCACGGCGGCGGTTCAGGTGGTCATGTGGGTGGGGTTGCTGCGCCTTAACAGCATCGTCATCCAGAACGCGCCCCTGGTGATACTGCTGGGCATCGTCATCGCTGCGGCCATCTCCGTGCTCACCGCCGTCATGGCGCTCTATTTCAAGGACCGGGAGCGTACCCAGTTCGTTTACTCCATCGTGCTGGTGGCGCTCATCGGAGGCAGCTACTTCCTCAACCCCTCCCCCTTCGGCCTGATTACCCGCCTGGCCGCCGGCGACCCCTCGCTGGGCATCTTCCAGGTGCTTCTTTACGCCATTCCACTGGCCGTGGCCGGCATCATCTTCCTCAAAGTCTCCCGCCGGCTGGTGCTGTCGCGGCGGTAGCCCTCAATGCTCTCTTCCCCGCGACTTCTCGAACTCGCGGCGGCGGGCTTCAAGCTTTTCCGGCGGGAAGCCGCACATCCGTGCCCAGGCCGGCGCCCAGACGTGGTAGTCCTCGTTGTCCCAGGCGTCGTCCATCTTCTGGCGGACCTTTTCCCCGTACTCCCTTATCTGCGGCGCCAGGGTGGTGAACATCTTCTCCGCGCCCTCGTGGGTGGGGCGGGCGCCGTGCTCCTGAATCAGGTTCCACAGGGTATCCGGGTGGTCGATGATGGGACAGGGCAGCAGGGTGTTGTGGGAGAGGGGCTGCGCTTCACGGATGGCTTTGAAGAACGGCGAGGCCAGCACCTCGCCGATGCTGCTCTCGTTGACGTTGTGGGTGGTGAAGTGGCAGAAGATGCAGGGCTCGACGTCACCGCGGTGGTTGACGTGGAAGTAGTGCCGTCCGCCGGCGAGGCAACTGCCGGCCAGGGGGCCGTCATTCCAGAAGTCGATGGGAATTATCGGCCGGGTCTCCCGCACGCGCCGCACGAACGTCCGCAGGTGGTCGCGCTGTTCGGGGGTCGGCATGAGGTCGGTATCGGGGTCGCGTCCTACCGGCATGTAGAGGAAGAGCCAGCCGTAGAGGGCGCCTTTTTCGACGAGGAAGTCGATCCACTCGTCGGTGCAGATAGCGTCGGCGTTGAGGCGGGTGGCCAGGGTAGAGAAGCCGAAGATGCCGCCGGCCTCCCGCAGGTTGTCCATGGCCTCGGCGACCTTGGAGAAGGAACCCTCGACGCGGGAAGCGTCGGTGAACATCTCCGGGCCGTTGACGCTTATCATCGGGGCCACGTTGCCCATCTCCACCAGCTTCCGGGCAACGGACTTATCGATGAAGCAGCCGTTGGTATATATCTGGAAGAAGGACTGCCCGTGCTTGCTCAGCAGCGGTATCAGGTCCGGGTAGATGAAGGGCTCCCCGCCCACCAGGATGAAGAACCTGATGCCCATGTCCTCGGCCTCATGGAGCAGCCGGTCGAAGGTTTCCGGCGGCATATCGTCGTGGCGCTCGTAGCTGGCGGAGTAGCATCCCTGGCAGCGGTAGTTGCACCGCATCGTCGGGGAGATGACCATGCACTGGGGCGGGCTGACGCCGTGGAGCTGCTTGCAGCGCTCGATGACGGAGCGGTCGCGGAAGAACAGGCTGACGAACATGCGCGCCAGGAAGCGGCGCCGCACGTTGGGATGGATGTTATGGGCGATTTTCCCCAGGAATTCCCGTCCCGGCTGGTCCTCGCCGAGCCATTTCTGGACCCAGTTCCTGACCATCTCGCCGCGCTCGCCGCTGGCAATGGTGTTGATGGCCTTGATGAAGTACTTGGCATTACGGTCGGGATTACCGCCCAGCAGTCCCAGCGCCTCACCCAGTATCCTCTCGCCCAGCTCTCTTTTCGTCCGGTTGATGGTTCGGCTGACAATCTGAACGGCCACTTCAATCCCTCCATGCTCGTTTAAGACGACCCGACGGGAAACGTGCCCCTGCCTGAAAAAAAGACGCCGAGTCCTCAACCTCGTTGTGGGGGGGTAAGCGCGCTGACCTGCCTCCGGGTCGGGGTACTTACGTCACGGGGTATTTCTTACTGCGTACATAGACTTGCTGGGTATAGTAATACAGAAAATACCCGTTTGTCAAGGGGGAGTGAGAGGAAATAAATATAAAGATTTCCGCCGCGGTCACGAAAATTATCTACGGATAAGGGGGTGGTCATTCAGGGTGAGGCGCTCTCGATAAAGGCGACGGCCACGGCCCTGGGGCCGCCGTGCGAGCCGGTGGCGGCGCTGAGCCGGGAAACGCGGACCGGCCGGCCGGGATAGGCCTTCACCAGGCGGTCGGCGATATTTTTAGCCCATTCCGGCTGACGGGCATGGAGGACGGCTATCTCCTCCGGGGACGGGTACTCGGCGAGGCACTGTTCCAGTCTGGCCAGGGCTTTGGCCTGATTGAAGAACATGCCCCGGCCGCGCACCTTACCGGCTTCGTAAATCTCGCCCACCAGCTTGAAGCGGAGCACCGTGCCCAGTCGGCCGAGGAAGAGGTGCCAGCCGGGCAGGGACAGGCGGCGGCCGCCGAGCAGGTACTGGATATCCGCAATCATGCCGACGATATGGGTGCGCTTGATAGCCTGGCCGGCCGCCTCCCTTACCTCCGCAAGGTCCGCCCCCTCTTGGGCCGCCCGGGCCGCGGCCATGACCACGAAGCCGCAACCCATGGACACGGAACGGGAATCGAGCACCTCCACCGGGCAGCCCTCCGGCGCGTGGCCCCTGGCCACCGTGGCGGCATTGATGGCGCCGCTGTAGCGGGGGGAGAGGTGGATGGAAAGGATGCCGTCGGCCGTGGCGGCCAGCTCCTGATAAACCCTGGCGAAATCGCCGGGGGAGGGGATAGAGGTCTGGGGCAGGCGGCGGCTGCGGTCGAGCTTCTCGTAAAGCTGGTCGGGGGTGATGTCAACGCCGTCGCGGTAGGTCTCGCTGCCCAGGCGGATGTAGAGCGGGACGACCGTGATGGCCAGCTCCCGCACTATCTCCGGCGGGATGTCCGAGCTGCTATCGGTAACGACCTTCACGACCATGGTGACGACTCCGGTAGGGGGTCGGTTATTATCCTATAGGCCG
>JBDRFW010000186.1:0-2906 GCA_043818415.1 Chloroflexota bacterium
CCGTCTCCGACTTACAACTGTACAACTATAAGGTGGAAGTGCCTATCGACTGTCTGGCCGCGTTCGATGAAAAAGCGCACCGCTTCGCCCTGGAGCACATCGAAAAAGTGCTCGGCGCTAAACTGACCCTCTCCACCGGAAAAGAAGTTACCAAGTCTAAGTTCCCACCGGCCCCGGAAGTCGTCTCCGGCGATACCGCCGATGTCTATTTCGCCCGCACAATAGACATTTTACATCAAGAAAACCTCAACCCGGTGGCGACCATGGAGGTATTCCCCCGGGGCGACGGTATATGCTGCGGCATGGAGGAAGTTCAAACACTGCTGGCCGAAGTCCTGCCAGAAGGCCAGCGCGAGGTCTGGGCGCTGGATGAGGGTGAGACCATGACGGCCAGGGAGGTGGTGCTGCGCATCACCGCCCCCTACCGGAGCTACGGCCTTTACGAGACGGCCATTATCGGTACGCTGGCCAACGGCAGCGGCTGGGCGACCGCCGCCCGCGAATGTGTCAACGTAGCCGGAGATATACCCATCATCAGCTTCGGGGCGCGCCACGTGCACCCGTCCGTCTCCGGCAAAATGGACTACGCGGCGGTGTTGGGGGGCTGCGCCGGTTGTTCGAGTATCGACGGCGCCTGGCTGGCCGGTCTCGAACCGTCCGGGACGATGCCCCATGCCCTGATTCTCGTCGTGGGCGACACGGTTAAAGCCACCCTCTTGTTCGATAAGCATATGCCGCCGGAGATACCACGTGTATCTCTGGTAGATACCTTGAAAGACGAAGCCGAGGAAAGCCTGCGGGTGGCCGAGGCGCTGCGGGAAAAACTCCAGGCTGTGCGTCTGGATACCCCCGGCGAGCGCGGCGGCGTCACCATCGCACTGGTCAAAGAGGTGCGCGCCCGGCTGGACCTGGCCGGATTTAAAAATGTGGGCATCCTCGTCAGTGGCGGCTTCGACCCGGAGCGTATCGCTGAATTCGTGGCCAAAGGCGCGCCGGTGACGGGCTTCGGGGTCGGCAGCTATATCAGCGGCGCCCGCCCGATAGATTTCACCGCCGACCTCCATGAGGTGGCTGGCAAGCCCATCGCCAAGCGGGGACGCCTGCCGGGTAAAACGCCCAGCCCGCGGCTGAAGCGGGTACTGTAAATCAGGAGGATATTATGTGGGAACAGATGTTGGCTTTCCTGGAATCGTTTTTCATCTATCCCGACCTCAAGTGGGACTTGATGCTCGTCGGTATTCTCCTGGGGATAGCCTTCGGGGCTATCTGGCTCTGCGCTCACTGGCCGCCGCTCTTTAAAAAGCCCTGGTTCTGGGCGGTGGCGGTGGTCAGCGCCTTCCTGACCCTGCTGGCGGTCACCTTTGTCCAGATTCCGCTACAGTACTGGGCGGGACAGGCCCTAATGCATTTCTGGAGCGGGGAAACGCTCGTGACATGGCTGCTGCTGGCCGGGATTCCGCAGATACTGCTTAGCGGGCTGGTGCAGGAGGGCGCCAAGATGGTGCCCATGGTAGCCTGGTGGTGGCGCTCTGGCCGGAACATCGACCCCAAACTGGGGCTGGCCATCGGGGCGATTGCCGGCGCCGGATTCGGTATCTTCGAGGCGGTCTGGGTGCACAACCAGATGCTCGCCGCCGGCTGGACGATGCAGGCCCTCCAGACGGACGGTTTCATGGGGATTGCCGGTTTCTGGGAGAGGTTCTTCGCCATCGGCTTGCACGTCGCGGCCTCGGCCCTGGCCGGCTATGGACTGGCCAAGGGTAAGGGCTGGCAGTTCTACCTCATTGCCGCCGGTCTGCATGCCCTCCTGAATTACAGCGTGGTTTTACTGCAAAGGGGTTATCTCACTTTTGTACAGGTAGAGACCTATGTGGCGGTGGTGGCCGTGGCGGCAGCGGTGTGGGCTCTCCTGCTGCGGTGGGGGAGGACGGAAGAAGAAGAAATGATTGAACCTGCTGAGACCGGGGACGAGATAAATATAGAGGTCGTAAGAGAGTTTTTAGAGGGGGGCTTCTCCCCCCTCTTTCCTCCCCTTCCCTCAAGAGGATGGGGATAAAACAGGTTGTCCGTAATAAAATTCAAGTTAAGCTCGCCTGAATTCCAGGCGGAGCACTTTTTCCGTTTTAGCGGTGACTTTCACCCGCTCATCAATGCGCCAGCCGGCCACCCAGATGATTTGCTCCGGGGAGGCAACGATGGGGATGCGCCCCCGCCAGGCCCGGGGTATCCTGGCATCCATCATGAACGAGTTCAGCTTCCCGGGGACTTTCATGCCCAGCGGCTGGAAGCGGTCACCCTTGAGCCGGTGTCGTACGTTTAACGAGCTTCCCGTTTTATCAAAGTCGAAGAAGGCGGTAAAGCCCTTTGCCTGGCCGATTTTATCTTCGCTTTCGTCCGGGGCGGTCAAAGAAGCTGCCATCTCCCACCCGTTTTGCCTCGTGTTGCCGGGGATGGTTAAAACGCAGCCGTTATCCAGGGCGGGAAAGGGGCAGGTCACGGCCGCTTCCGGGGCCAGGACGTACCTGTCGTACTCGATGGTGAAGGTGAGGCCTTCGGGCAGGCCGATTACTTTACCGGACGGTTTCTCCAGGGCCGCCAGCACGTCTTCGATATGTCCGGCCTCAATGTCTTTCAGGTTTCCCAGCGCCGACTCTACGGCCGTGCGCAGGAGGTGCCGTTTCAGGGCGGACGGCAGGGCCAAGAACTTTTTCCTGTCCAGGATGATGGCATCGCCCTCGCGGCGCGCCAGCGTATCCCACGCCCGGGCGGACTCCCTAGCGATGAAGTCAAAGTCGGCGGAGGCGAGGCGCGCCGTCCGGCATAGCGCTTCGGCCACCTGCGGATTGTAGTCCCGGAGTAACGGCAGGAGCTCATGCCTTATCCTGTTGCGGAACATTTCCGGGGAC